>JAGQOU010000076.1 GCA_020427145.1 Planctomycetales bacterium
GGCGGCAGGCCGACAAGTACAAGGTGCCGCGGTTGGCGTTCATCAACAAGCTGGATCGCGAGGGCGCCGATTTCGAGAACGTTTTCGCCGAGATTCAAGACCGCTTGGGCGCCACGCCGGTGCCGCTGCAGATTCCCGTGGGGCAGGGGCCCGCGCACGTCAACAACCCTTTCCGCGGCATCATCGACCTGGTGCGGATGAAGCTGCTGACGTTTCCCGAGGGCAAGGACGGCAACAAGATCGTCGTCGAAGACATCCCCGAAGACATGGCGGTCGAGGCCTCGCTGTGGCGCGAAAAGCTGTTGGAGTCGCTGTACGACTACAGCAACAAGCTCATGGAATTGGCGCTTGCCGAGGAACCGATCCCCGAGGAGCTGATTCGCAAGACCGTGCGCGACGCGACGATTCACCTGCGGATTCAACCCGTGGTGGTCGGTTCGGCGCTGCATGGCATGGGCGTGCAACCGGTGCTCGACGCGGTCGCGGCGTATCTGCCTAGCCCGTTGGACGTGCCGCCGGTCAAGGGCGTCGACCCCAGCGGCAAGGGCAAGGGGCACCACAAGTCGAAGAAGCAAGCCGCCGAGTCCGAAGCCGAACCGACCAAGATCCAGCGCAGGCCCGATCCCGACGAGCCGTTTTGCGGGCTGGTGTTCAAGGTGCAGCCTTATAAGACGGGCGACTTGTGCTGGGTGCGGATCTACTCGGGCACGCTCAAGGGCAACAGCCGCGTGCTGAACCCGGGCAAGGACCAAAAAGAAAACGTCGCCCAGCTGTGGCGAATTCACGCCAGCAAGAAAGACGAGCAACTGGAAGAAGCGGTTGCGGGGGACATCGTCGGCGTCATTGGACTGCGCGAGTCGGTGACCGGCGACACGCTGTGCGACACCCGTGCGCCGATTCTGCTGGAGTCGATCGAGTTTCCCGAGACGGTCGTTTCCATGGCCATCGAGCCGGAGAGCACGGCCGACAAGAAGAAGCTGGCCGACGCGCTGGACATGCTGCGTAAGCAAGACCCCACCTTCGCGGCCCAAGAGAACGAAGAGACGGGCCAGACGCTGATTAGCGGCATGGGCGAGTTGCACCTAGAAGTGATCCAGCATCGCCTGGAGCGAGATTTCAAGCTGAACGTCAAGGTTCACAATCCGCGCGTGAGCTACCGCGAGACGGTCGCCGCAAAGGCGGAAGCGACCGGCGAGTGTCACCGCAACATCAACGGCGTGCAGCATTCGGCCAGCGTCCGCGTGCGCGTCGAGCCCTGGGCGCCGTCCGGACCGCTCGCGGCTCAACTCGGTCCCACAGCGGTGTCGGTCGACCCCAACCACGGGCTGCCCGACGAGTATCTCAGCGTGGTGCTCGAAGAACTGGAGACCGCCGTCGGCGGCGGCGGCGTGTTGGGATTCCCGCTGTTGCGGCTCAAGGCCACGATTCTGGGCGGCGAAGTTCACGAGACCGACAGCTCGGAGATCGCCTTTCGCACCGCCGCGTCGATGGCGTTCGACGCCGCGCTGCGCAACGCCGGGACGGTGCTGTTGGAGCCGATCATGAGACTCGAACTGTCGTCTCCCGACGAGTTCGTGGGCGATCTTATTGGCGACTTGCAGCAACGACGGGCCATCATCAGCGAGCAGGAGTCGCGGGGCATGGCCACCGTGATCCATTGCGAAGCTCCGCTGGCCGAACTGTTCGGCTACTCCAGCGCGATGCGCAGCCTGAGTCAGGGCCGCGCGAGCTGCTCGATGCAGCCCAGCAATTACGCCGCGGCGCCCGACGAAGTGCTAAAGCGATTTCTCTAGTCGCCGTCGCGGACCGCGGCCGCGCCTTGATCGCGGCCAATCCAGGGAGTTTTTCGCGGCACTTTGCGGCGCCTGGTCCAGGTTTGCTATACTCCGGGTTCCCCGATCGAGCGCGATCGGGGCAAGCTGGCGAGAGGCCGTCGGCTCTTCTCGTAGATCGATCTTCAAACCTTTGGAACAGGGGTGAAATCATGAGGCGGTCGGTAATACGCAGGTCGGAATGGTTTCTCGGTGACAGAGTCGTGTTTCTCGGGCGGCGCTGGGCGGCGGGCAGTCTAGCCGCCTGCACTCTCCTTGGCGTCATCACGCTCACGACGCCACAGGCGGCGGCCGATGATGCTGCCGAGTTGCTTCAATCGGCGCTCTCCGCCGAACTTGCCGGTAACGATGCCGAGCGGGACGAGTTAATCCACGCGGCCCAAGCGGCCGACCCCACCGACGACGCGGCCTATTGGCAGGAAGGCCTGGTCAAATTCGAGGGCAAGTGGCGGACTCCCGAAGAGGTTGCCGTGGCGGTTCGGCGTGACAAGGATCGCCGCGAGTACCGGCTTCTGCGAGAAGAGATGCGAGACTCGCTCGCCGACCACGAGGCGCTCGCCGACTGGTGTCAGCAGCACGAACTGCTGGCGGAGGAGCGCTTTCACCGGATGGCAGTGCTCTGGAAAGAGCCAACGAATGCGTATGCCCAGAAACGACTCGGGTTGCGCCCTTTCCGAGGCAGCTTGTACACGACGGAAGAGATTGCGGCGATGGCCGATCGCGAGAAGCGATCGCAAGCCAATCTGCGCAAATACGGCAAACAGTTTGAGGGTTGGCTCACCGAGGCGCTCACCTGCGGCGACGTCGGCCGGCTGGCGATTCTGGAAAAGTTTCGCGCAGTGAATTCGCCGGATGCAATTGAGGCGTTGCAGGCTGCCGGCGAATTCGAGCCGTCGTATCAACGTCGTTTGGAGAGGAAGATCGGCGAGGAGGAATCGCGCGAGTACTTGCGCGAGATCTGTTTGAACATCGTCGCAGCCGTGCGGGCCATGCCGGAGCACGAGGCGACGGTCTTTTTGGCTGAAACGGCCGTGTTTGCCAACGACCCTCCGTTGCGCGCGGCTGCGTCGCTGGCGTTGCGCGAACGTCGTCCGACCGATTACATGCCGATGATGATGAGCGCCATGGAGTCGCTGGTCGATGCGGATATCGACGTCTCCGTCGCCGCGGACGGCACGGTCAACTATGTGGCGCTGTACCGTCAGGAGGGTGCGGAATTGGATCGCGCTCATCTCGATTTGGGGCAATATGTGACCGCGACGGCGCCGGGGCGCAACGGACTCATCTCGCGAAGATTTGTGCCGACGGTCTACGCGCAGGTGTCGCGGGCGCAGAACCAAGCAGCTTGGGCGAAGTACCAGATTCAGGTCGACAACATCGAGCGTCAGAAGATGAACGACCGCGTGACCGACGCGCTGCGGATGATTACCGACGAGGACTTAGGCCGCGACCCGGCCGTTTGGCGTCAAGAGTGGGCCGATTTCAACGATATCTACTATCCCGAAGAGCGTCCGGTGCAGACCACGCAAGCGCGGCAATTTCAATACACCTACGTGCCGCCTCCACTAACTGGAATGTCTTGCTTTGCCGTGGGCACGCCGGTGTGGACCAATCGCGGCCCCGAACGGATCGAGACGATTGTGCCCGGCGATTTGGTGCTGAGCCAGAATCCGCTGACGGGTGAATTGGACTACCGGCCGGTAATTCAAACGACGGTGCGGCCGCCGACGAAGTTCGTCGAACTGCAGTTGCCCGAGGGCGATCGTATTACTTCGACCCGCGGGCACCGCTTTTGGGTCGATGGCGAAGGCTGGTGCATGGCGAAGTTTCTCCGCCCGAAGCTACGGCTTCACGCCGTGGGCGGCGCACTCACTCTCACCGCCGCTGAGGAGCTTGACGGCGCCGAGGCCTACAACCTGGTCGTCGACGGCTTTCACACCTACTTTGTCGGCGAGTCGAAGCTGCTGGTGCATGACAATTCGTGCCCGCAGCCAACGCTCGCCCCCATTCCGGGGATGGACGCCCAGCGCGGTCCGACGACGCTCGCCAAGGATTTTTAGCAAGCGGGCCAAACCAGACAGCGGCGATTGAATCTGCAACACGCCGCGGTTGCATAATGTTTGTTCGAATTGCGTTGGGTCTGCTAGACTCCAGCAAATCGCATTCGCGGTGACGACGGGAGGGGACGGGCCGCGCCGGGGATCGCATTGGCAATCCCTGCGGCGGCGTTCTCCAATCTGCCTTTCGGAACAGGGGTGATTGTCGTGGATCTTCGATTCTCTTGCGGCGGAGCTGCGCGCCGGCGCGGCAAGCGGACGACGCGGCGGGCCGCGTCACTTGTTACTTGCGGGCTGGCCACTTACTTGGCGGCAACCAGCGCACGATGTCTCCACGCGGCGGAGACGCCCGTTGCTGCCGCGGCGGAGCAACTCGTGCAGGCGGCGCTCGAATCGGAGTTGAGCGGCGACAACGCAAGTCGCGATGCGTATCTGAGCGAAGCTCGCCAAATCAGCGAGTCGCCGCAGGCGAATTGGCAGTCGGGGCTCGTGGAGTTTGAGGGCCGCTGGCTCTCGCCCGAGGATGTGGCTCGCGCTGCGGCCGACGATCCCGCGCGGCAGGAGTACAAACGGCTCCGTGACGCCAGCACAGGAACGCTGGACGATCACCGGTATCTCGCCGACTGGTGCCGCAAGAACGGACTGGCTGTCCAAGAGCGGTTTCATCGCAAGGCGATCCTACAGCAAGACCCGGGCGACGTGGAGTCGCTGCGGCGGCTGGGATTGCGCCCGTTTCGTAATGTCTTTGCCACCGATGAGGAGATTGAGCAGATCGTTGCGGAGGAGCAGCAGCGGGCGACCGATCTGAAACGGTACGGCCGTGAATTCAAGAAGTGGCTCGGCGAAGCGTTGCGCACCGACGAGGAAGGTCGCGCTGCAGTGCTCGATCGCTTTCGCTCGGTCACGGACCCCGGCGCCCTGGAGGCTCTTGAATTGGCGAGCATCGAGCAGGGCAACTACCTGCGGCGGCTCCAGCGGCGAATGGGCGTCGAGGCGGGCGCCGAGTACTGGAACGACCTCCGCGTAAGCATGCTCCAAGCGGCGGCGAATATGGAAGAACTCGACGCGACGCTGTTGCTGGCGCGAACGGCCGTATTCTCCAGCGAACCGACGTTGCGCGACGCCGCCTCGCTGGCCCTGCGCGACCGCCGGCCGACGGACTACATTCCCCAGTTGATGAGCCAGCTGCGGTCGCTCATCGAGGCGGACGTCGACGTGTCGATCACTCCCACGGGCGACGTGACCTATTCGGCGGTCTTTCGCGAGGAAGGCGTCGACGTCGACCGCGAGCACGTTGATTCCTTCGCTGCGGTGACGATTGTGGACGGAACGCCCGGGCAAGCCGAACGGGCGGCGCTCGCCATGCGCACGGCGACGCAGTACAACCGGGCGCAGGGAATGGCGATCGCTGCCACCAACGAAGTGGCGGCGATCAACGCCGAGCGATATGAAGTCAACGCCCAGGTGATTGAGGCTCTCAAGGCGATCACCGGCGAGGACTGGGGCGACGATCCAGCGGCTTGGCGAGCGCAGTGGTCCGACTACAACGACATGTACTATCCGGAAACCAAGGAGGTGGTGGATACGCAGTCGCAGGCGGTGGACTACCAATATGTTTACATTCCCAGCGCGAGCGAACCGACGCAGGCCCCGCCGCCCGCAAGGCACGAGTGCTTTGCCATAGGAACTCTGGTGTGGACGCAAACCGGCCCCGAGCGGATCGAGACGCTGGTTCCCGGCGACCTTGTGCTCGCGCAGAACCCGCTCGACGGCGAATTGGCGTACAAGCCTGTCATGATGACGACGGTGCGGCCGCCGACAAAGTTCATGGAGTTGAATTTCGCCGACGGCGATCGCCTCTGGGCCACGCGAGGCCATCGCTTCTGGGTGGCCGGCGAGGGCTGGCGGATGGCGCGCTTTCTGAAAGCCGACACGCCGCTGCACGCCCTCAGCGGGGCGCAGTCACTCGCGTCGGTCCGTGAATTCGAGGGAGAGGAAGCGTACAACCTGATCGTCGACGAGTTTCACACCTACTTCGTCGGTCAGACCAAGGCGCTGGTGCATGATTGCACGTGCCCGGCGTCGACGCTTGCGCCGATTCCCGGCATGGACGCACGGCGGGGCCCCGTCTCCTTGGCCGATGGCTACGGCGCGCTGGGCTCGACGCCGTAGTTTCGCAACTGCAGCGAGTAGTTCTCCGCGAACCACTCGGCGATCGCCGGCTCCGCGGCGTCGTCGTACTCGGCATGCGTGCTGAGTGCGACGCCGCACGGGGCCGAGCGAAGTTCGCCTTGCTCGACAACCACTTCCCCCGCTTTGAGCACCATTCGCGGCAGCTCGAACATCGCCTGCTTGTCGTCGTCGGGGGTGTAGATCGTGACGTCGGCGTCGGCGCCGGGGCCCAAATGGCCCTTGGTCGTCAGTCCCAATGCGCGCGCCGGCGCGGCGCGGGTGATCGTGGCGATTTCGCTCAGCGTGTACTCGCGATCCAAGTCGGCCAGGGCGCAGCGCTCGCGCACGGCGGCGGGGCATTGGGCGAGCGCGTCGCGGCGCAATTGGCGATCCATCAGCAGTGCGATGATTTGCGGATAGGCCAGGAAGGAGCCGCCGTTGGGGTGGTCGGTGCTCATC
>JAGQOU010000077.1 GCA_020427145.1 Planctomycetales bacterium
AGCGTGCTGCCGCCGGTGTAGGCGAACAGATTGAGCACCTTCAACGGCGCGCCGTCGGTCGACAGTCGGCGAACCTGCTGGGCAATCCATTGCCAATTGGCAAACTGCTCGGCGAACGCGCCGACTTGACCCGAGGGGAGCGGCTCCAGCGCGAGTTGGAACTCGGCGCCCGCCGACAGCGGCACCGGCAGCGTCGCGGCGGCCGGCTCCCACTTCGCGGGTCGCGGGCGCCACGTTCCGCTGTCGGCCCGGTCGCCCTCGTAGCGACCCGTCGCCGCGTTCCACGCCGCGGGGTTCGCTTTGCTCACGCCCGCCGCCGCCGGGCAAGGCCGATCGACCAGCCACGGACCGAACCGCTCCAGCCGTCGCCCGTCGCCAAAGTCGACAAGCTCGTAGTCGGGCCAGGTGGGACGCGATGTTGACATGAGTCGCTTTGCGGGGTGGGTGCGAAACGGGAGGGCGAGGCTCTGCCGAGCCCGAGGCGTAACCGTGCTGGGGCTCGGCAGAGCCTCGCCCTCCCGTTGCGTGATTTGTTGATCGTGACGCCGCGGTCAAACAACGCGCAATCGCTCGTGTTCGAGCGATTGATGGATAAACTCCAACGCCGCCGGGGCCATGTGTTCGTTGTACTCCCAACAGTGGCCGCCGGCGCTCGTGTCCAGGTCGCACGTGTGCGGCACGCCGAGGGAGTACAGCTTCATCCGCAGCCGGTCATTGCCGTCGTACCACAGTTCGTCGGCCGGGTCGCAGCAGAACCACTGTTGACGCGGCCAATTCAGCGGGTGAATGTGCAGCGTCGCCGTGTCTTGCCGCGCCGCCTCCGGGTCGGCGTACATTTGCGACAGGCAGGGATCGCCGGCGTCGACCCACTGCTGGTAGTCAATCGCCGACGAAATAGCCGCCGCCACCGGGAACGTGTTGGGGTGCTTGTAGGCCAGTTTGAGCGCCCCCTGGCCGCCCATGCTGATCCCCAACAGGGCCACCGCCGGCGGACGGACGCCCCACTGCTCCCCCAGCCACGGCAGCACGTCGTGCAGCACGTACTGCTCGGCGGACTTGGCCGGGTCGAAGTCGGGGCTCACGCGGTCGGCCCACCAACTGCGACCCGTCACCGGCGCCAGGCACCGCAGGCCGTACTGGTCGAACAGCCGCTCAAACGCCGGATGCTCGGCCAAGGGCACGGAGTTCACGCAATGCAGGTACAGCACCGTGTCGCCGTGCGGCGACGGCTCGGGGGGTTCGTAGGCGTGGCAGGCGTGCCCGCCGATTTCGATTGTCTGCCAGCGGCCGGTTGCACTTGTCATCCCGACACATTAACGTCGCCGCGGGGCGGTTGTCGAGCGGCGGCCCCGCCGGGCCGCCAAGGCGACACGCCAGGCGAGCGGGGGGCGTGAGCCCCCTGTTGGCTTAGAAGACCTGTTGAGCTTGGAATAACCATTGGGCTGCGAAGAACAGGGGGCTCATGCCCCCCGCTCGCCTGTAGGACGCTTTCGTACAAGGAACCACATTGCGCGATTCCCAGCCACGAGTGCTGCATCTGTGCGACAACCGCGAGGGCGTGGCGGAGAGCCTCGCTGCGCTCGCGCCCGCTTTGACCGCGGTCGGGTGGAACGCGACGATTGGCGTGCTCGGCCGCTGCGCGATCAGCAACGAGCTGCGAGCGGCCCGCGTTGACGTGGTGGAATTCGCCGGGCGCGGACACGCCGACCCGCTGATGTGGGGCCGGCTGGCGCGGCGACTGCGGAAGGATCGCCCCGCGCTCATTCACGCTTGGGGCGTGCCGGCGACGATGGCCGCCCTGTTGACGCGCCCGCGGCGACCGCGCGTGCCCGTCGCGGCGACGCTCGATCTGCGCGACGCCGCGGTCACGTGGACGCCGCGAGTGCTGCGTTCGTTGGCGCCGCAGTTGGCCGCCGTCATCGCCGCCGACGAGCCCACGCAGCGCTCACTGGCGTCGATGCTCGGCGACGTCGCCCGGCGATCCCCCGCGGCCGTTATTCCGCCGCCCTTCGCCCCGCTGCCGCCGCCCGCCGCGTCTCGCGCCGAGGCCTTCGCACATTGGAATTTCCCGGCCGAGGCGCGGTTGATACTGACCGCGGGTCGGCTCCAGCGGATCGCCTACGTCGACGAAGCCATTTGGGCCTACGAATTGGTCCGCGTCCTGCACCCGGGAACCCGCCTGGCAATCGCCGGCGCCGGCCCCGATCGTGAGCGGCTGGAGCGCTTCGCGCGCCAAGTGAGCGACCCGGAGTGCATCGTGTTTCTGGGCGACCAACGCGACGAGTTGTCCGCGGCCATGGCGGCGGCCGAAGTCTACTGGCAGCTGGGACCCTCGGTCGGCACGCCGCCGGGGCTGGCCCAGGCGATGCTGGCCGGCAAGCCGATTGTTGCAAGCGACGCAGCGGTGCATGGCACGCTGGCCGCTGGCGACGCGCTGGCAATTGTCCCACAGGGCGGTCGCGCGGAAGCGACCCGGGCGACGGATGATTTTCTGCAGGACGCCGAACTGGCCGCCAAATACGCTGCCGCCGCGCGCCAGCGCGCCACAGAGCGATTCGCCGTCGAGAAAGCCGCTGACGCCTACGCGGCTCTGTACGCGGCGGCCGCGTCGTAGTGCGCCTCAGGCCGACGCTTCGACCGCCGTACGGCGCACGCGGGCCAGGCACATCGTCGTGTCGATCATCGGCGGCAACCAACCGTTGTCTTCCTCGGCGAGCAGTTCCTGATCGACCGTGCGCCGGCGTCGTTCCGACGGGGTCCAGGCGGCCCGGATGGCGGCGCACTGGCGAGCGATTTCGTGGATGCTGGGCAGATAGTCGGGCGTGTTGCGTCGGGCCATCGGCGTTGAGAATCCCCTGCGTGGTAAGGCAGAAACCGGGGCCGAGACGCCCGCGACAAAGGTCGGTCAATCGTTGGGCGTTGCGTCGCGGCGAACTCGGCCCCGGCAGGCGGATCAAAGACGTCCCCTCCAGGTGCGGCCGTGTTTTAGGCCGCAATCATGGAGATCGTATGAAGCTGATGCAAAATCCCCGCGAAGATTCGCGTCGAGCCGCGGCATCGGACGCGAAATCTCGCGAACTCAGCCAGAGAACAGACGCCCGCGGACTGGCAGATTCCCCAAGATTCTGTCGCCCGGAGGGCCGTCCGGACCGCCCGAAACCGCCCCGCGCGTGCGACTTGGCGCACCGCGCGGTCCGTTTCGCGCACATCCCGCCGCTTTCCCCATTTGCCGGCCAGACGCCGTTACTTTCCCTCGCCCAATCGCCTAGAATCGCTGGTTGCGAGGGCGACGCCGCGTGCTCCCCGTCGCATCACTCGGAGAGTCGTCGCACCACGGAGGTTGCAAGATATGAAAGACGTATTGGCGGTCGTATTGGCCGGAGGCAAAGGCTCGCGGCTGGAACCGCTCACCCGCGACCGCGCCAAGCCCGCGGTCCCCTTTGGCGGCATCTACCGCATTATCGACTTTACGCTCTCCAACTGCCTCAACAGCGGCGTGCGGAAGATCCTCGTGCTCACGCAGTACAAAGCGATGAGCCTGGGCCGCCACGTGACCCACGGCTGGCGGCACCTGCTCTGCCGCGAACTGGGCGAGTTCATCGACGTGGTGCCGCCTCAGCAGCGCATTGACGAGCAGTGGTACCAGGGCACGGCCGACGCGGTCTATCAGAACATCTACACGCTGGAGCAAGAGCGGCCCGAGCACGTGGTCATCCTCGCCGGCGACCATATCTACAAGATGGACTACAGCAAGATGGTCGCCTTCCACATGGAAAGCGGGGCCGACCTGACGATCGCCGCCTTGCGCGTTCCCAAGGCGGACGCGACCGCGTTCGGCGTCATGCAAGTTGACGCCGACAACCGCATCGTCGGTTTCGAAGAGAAGCCGGCGAAGCCGAAGACGATCCCCGGCGACGACGAGCACTGCCTCGCGTCGATGGGCATCTACGTGTTCAACGCGCCGTTTCTATTCGACCAGCTTTGTCAAGACGCGACGCTGCCCGAGAGCTCGCACGACTTCGGCAAGAACATCATCCCGTCGATCATCAGCTCGCACCGCGTGATGGCGTTCCCCTTCAAGGACGAGAACAGCAAACAGGACGCCTACTGGCGCGACGTCGGTACGCTGGACGCGTTCTACGAAGCCAACATCGAGTTGATTGGCGTCGACCCGCTGCTGAATTTGTACGACTACCACTGGCCGGTGCGCACCGACCAGCCGAATCTGCCGCCGCCCAAGTTCGTGTTCGACGAGGACACGGGCCGCCGCGGCGAGGCGCACGACAGCATCGTGGCCGCCGGCTCGATCGTCAGCGGCGGGCACGTCACGCGCAGCATCCTGGGCCCCAAGACGCGCGTCGAAGAATGCGCCGAGGTGAGCGAGTCGATCCTGTTCGCGGGGGTCAGCGTCGGCAAGGGCGCCGTCGTCCATCGGGCAATCATCGACAAGAACGTCCACATCCCCGATGGCGCCGAAGTGGGCGTCGACCACGCCGTGGACCGCCGCCGCGGATTCACCGTCACTGAAAAAGGGGTGACGGTGATCCCGATGATCGAAGGGACAGAGGCGCTGTTTAAGAAATAGCGGAGTTGCGTACGCCCGTGCGAACGGCGGGCGCACAGCTGGGGACCAAAAAAAACCGGGGCTCCCGACGAATCGGGAGCCCCGTGTCGCTGGCTAGGACACGCGCCAGCGAATTCTCGCGAAAACAGGCAGGCGCGCTCGCGCTACCGGCGGCGCCGCGCCAGTGCGATCAGCCCCAGCACGGCCAGACCGCACGTTGCCGGCTCAGGCACGGCGTTGAATAAATTCACGCCAGCCATCTGGGCGCCGATGTAGCTGCCCAGTTCCTCAGGCAGCGGAATGTCGCCGTCGGGCAACGCTTCGTGATTCTCGGCGTCGAACGGACCCGTATAGTTGAAAAACTCGAACCGGAACGCCACGCCCTTGTCGTCGGCCCCGGCGGCCAGTTCCTGCCCCAACTCGTTCTCGCCCGGCTGGCCGTTGAGGCGATCCTGGATGAGAAACCACTCGATCTCGGCGGGTTCGTCTTCGTCTTCGGGATTAAACATGCCCATCACGTTCGGATCGTTGGGATCGCCGACGAACAGGTCGTCGAGTTCCAAATCGTCCTGTGAGTTGACGTGGGTCTTGATCAGTTTGGCCCAATACGCGTCGCCGAATTCGCGTTGGTCGCCCGGCTCGCGCGGCGCTTCGATCATGGCCTGCACCGGCGCCGGCGGCACGCCCGGTTGCGGCGCGGGCTGGCTAAAGAGCGGCGCCGGCAACGGCACCCCGGCCCCGCCAATGAGGCTGCCCGGATTGTTGGGATCGGCCACCAACCAGCGATAAGTCGTCGCGGTTTGAGATGCCCGCAGGCTGATGCCAAAATGCTCGCAGCCGCTGTTGAGATAGTCGCCAATCGGGCCGCCCAAGTAGCAATCGTGTCCGCCGGGGCTAATCCCCGCGGGCGCCAACGGCGTGGCCGTGTCGTATGAACTCGTGTTCGGGTCCCACTTGGCCGACCAGCGCACGATCACGCCGGTCGGGGTGTCTTCTTTCACCGGATCGCCAAAGCGATTGTACGGCGCTCCAAACGTGCTGGAGACGTCGCTGCTGTGGACGCCCTCCAGCTCGATCTCAAATCCCTCGCAAGTGCCGCCCGTGTCGTTGACCACGTCAAAGTTGCTCAACGAGCCAATCGAAGTCACGCCCAGTGCGCTGGTCCCCCAGCCCCAAGTTGCCAGCGCCATCACGGCTGCTGCCGATAGCATTCGTCTCATGAGTCTCGCTCCAGTGGCGCGGGCTGCGTAGATTTCCAGAATTTGCAGACAACGTTCGCCCGCCGCACGTCCTGTCGCGGGGTACAGCCGAATCTGCACGCGGCGACCGCCACGCGGCGCCGAGAATATGCCGATTCCGCAGTTCGTCGCCGCCGGGACCGCGAGCGGCAGAATCGGACGAAGGCGGCCGATTTGAGAGGCTGCCGCTTTGGCCCGTGCTGCCGGCATCGCACGACCCGTCGAGCGGCGGCGCGTTTGATCAGATTTCAGCGTTCGATGGCGGCCTTGGCGCGAGTCTCGACGAACACCATGCCCGGCTCGTCGAGTCGCGTTTCAATCCGCGCAGTTCCGCCGGGGTCCAAGTCAAAACGCCCTGCCGCCAGCCGCACGGCGTTGTTGCGCCCAACGACGAATCGAAACCGGGCCGGCGCATCACCGTCTTGGGGCCGCGTGATCGTCCAGCCAATCTATTCGCCGACGTCGTAGATCCCTGATTGTTCGTCGCCTTCAATTTCGAGTCCGTGGACCAACGATGTTCGCGTTTCGGCCACAGCGAAATGCGCTGAACCCACGACCATGAGGAGCGTCACGAGCCGCCGCGGAAAAACAAGGAAGACGGAGTCCATGGAGAAGCACTCCCATCGTCAGAAATTGTCTGTCACGGCATCAACTACTGGAAAGACCCTTTGCCCTTAGCAGTGAGACGTTTGCCTGAGGTCAACGCCCAAATCGAACCGATTGATAGATGGCGAATAGGGCGACGAAAAGGCCCCAGACGATCATCGTTTGGATTGCGGCCGTCTTGCAAGAGTTTCGACACCACGACCGAGCGCACATGACGCTCGCCGTGCCGAAGATGCTTCCGACGAGTATCGCCCAAATGGCGTTGAGCCCTGATGGGGAGTTGCCATACAAAGGCGCGCCGGTCACCAAACGGCACGCTGAATTGAGTGCCGTCAGCAAAGCTGCCCCAATCAAGAAAGCTCCCCACGAACCGAGTACAGTGGTGGGCAGCAATCGCCAACGCATTGTCACTCCGGTTCGCTTGGAGTTACATGACCGCCGCCGATTCTCGCCAACTACCGCACCACCGCCAGCACGTCGTCGGCGCCCAGGATCAGCAGCTTTTCGTCGTCGATCGTCACTTCCGTGCCCGCATAGTTGCTAAACACCACGCGATCGCCTTCATGCACTTCGTGCGGGCTGCGGGTGCCGTCGGGCAGCAGGCGGCCGTCGCCGACGCTTAGCACGCGGCCTTCGCGCGGCTTGTCGCGCGCCGCGTCGGGCAGCACGATTCCCCCGGCTGTTTTTTCCGCGGCGCTGAGACGACGAACGACCAGCTTGTCGCCCAGGGGAACGATCTTCATGACGAGAACCTTCGTGAGTGTGCCGCCAGCGCGCGCGGCGAAACGTTGCCGAACGACGCTGCAGGCGAGTCAACCGCGGCACGGGCTCGGCGGAGCTTCGCGCTCCCGACAGCCGTGCTAGCACCATTTCACACACGCGGGGGGGCCAAAATCAACCCCGCAGGGCCATTGCGAGCAGAAAAACCAGCCAGAGCGCCTGCAAAGTCAGCGCGACCAGAAACAAAGGCCGCGCCGCGGCCCGATTTGGCGGATGAGAAGCAGCGGACGGGGTGGCCTTGCCGCTCACGGGCTCAGTCCTCGCCGCCGTCGGCGGCCGTGATCTGGAAGCTCCGCTGGAAACCTTCTTCGAAATCGAACACGTCGTCGAAGTCCTCGCGGCGGTCGTCGGGCGTTTTGCGCATGAGCCCGACTTCGATCAAGTTGAACACGATTTCGCCAAAATCGCCCGTCGAGCGAATGCCCCAGTGATTGAGCACCTGCTTGGCCAGGTAGCCGTACTCCTGGTGAGCGTAGACCCGCATGGCTTCGCACAGCTGCTGCCCGGAGACGTGACGCTGCGGCTCGTCGTCGTCGTCATCGTCCTCGCTGGGGGCGGCGGAACCCATGCCCAGCTTGTCCTGTGCAAAGCTCAGCGCATCAAACACGAACTGATACGCCCCGCGCCGATAGCGCTGGTCGCGTCGCAGGAGTTCGACAATCGGATGATCGAGTTCAGCCATGGCTGCATGCGAGTCGTTGAAGGTTCAGCGGGTCGGCGCGTTTTCGCCACGGAAAACACAGATCATGCGAATGACGAAGCACGAATGTCGAATGACGAAAGCAACTGGTTTCGTCATTCGGACTTCGGCATTCGCCATTTCACTCCCTGCTCTCCGTAACCTCAATGGCGACGAAAAATCTTGCGTCCGCAACTGCCGTCACTTGGCGTCGGTCGGATCGTTGTCCGACGGACCGTCCTGCGGCGGCGGTTGCTTCTCGGGGCGGGCGTCCTGCGACGTGTCAGCCGGCGGCGGCGCATCGGCGACGGCGGTGGCCGATTCGTTGGCTCCGCCCTGGGGGCCGGCGTCGCTATTGCCGTCGCCGCCGCGACGTTGCTTCTTCGCGCGGCCGCTGCCGCGTTTGAGCACCGTCAGCACGTCGTCGGCCTCGATCATGATGCGACGCATGTCCTCGGTTTGGATGAGCACCTGCCCGGCCAGGATTTCCTGGGCCAAGACCCGCGCTCGCCCACTATTGGTGATAATCTCCGACCCCACGGGCGGCAAGTCTTTTTGCAGACTCTGGTAGGTGTCGTACTCGTAACGCAGGCAGCATTTCAGTCGACCGCAGCGGCCGGAAATCTTGCTGGGGTCAAGAGTTGCCTTCTGCAGCTTGGCCATCCGCATCGACACGGGGGGCATTTCCGACAGATGCGTATTGCAGCAGACCGGTTTGCCGCAATCGCCGTAATCGGCCAGCAGCTTGGCTTCGTCGCGGACCCCGATTTGCCGCATCTCGACCCGGGTCTGAAATTCGCCGGCCAGTCGCTTGACCAATTCGCGAAAGTCGACCCGGTCCTCGGCCAGGTAGTACACCACCACCCGCTCGCCGCCGTACAGTCGCTCGACGTCGACCAACTGCATCTCGAGGCCCAGTTCAACAATCCGCTCGGCGCACGACTGGTGTTCGCGCTGCTGCTGGTCGAACAGGTGCCGCATCTCGCCGAGGTCCTGCTCGGTCTGCAAGCGAAGAATCTGTCCGTTCTTGGGATCCTCCATCGCCGCCAGCGCCGCGTCGGTCGCCTCGCACAGCACCTCGCCCGTTTCCGTGCCGCGGTGCGTGCGGCAAATCACCTGGTCGCCGCGCACGAACGTATCGCTTCCTTTGACGCCAAAGACGCCGAGGATGCGCATGATGCCGTGGCGAACAACGTAGCGGGGCATGGCAAGGGGGCAAGCGAGGGGGTGCGGGTGAACCAAAGTCAGTATATCGGTTCATCGCGACGAGAACTATGCCGAGACCCCGGGACGGCGAGGCTCTGCCGAGCCGCCGCGGCAAAGAAGGAGCTTGCGAGCCGGCTCCGCAGAGCGTCGCCCTCCCGAAACTACGGTCGATACGTCCGCACCGCGTGCCGCGAGACCTGCTGGGGCGTGAATCGCTCCGGCTTCAGGCGGCGTTCGCTGAGAAGTTTCGCCTGATCGAGAAAATGCGGCGACTGCGGGTCGCTGCTGGCGCCGAAGGGGATGAGGCTCGCCCCCCGGACGCCGCTGGGGGCGAACTCCCACGCGGCCAGATACGACGTCCCCACGATGGCGTACCGCCGTCGCTGCGAGATCACCAGCGGAATGTCGATGCTGGGCGAATAGTACTCCGTGAACGCCACGCCCATCGGTCCGTGCCCGGCCAGCAGCGGCAGGCTGTCGGCCGCGTCGTCGAACCGCAGATCCACCAGATCGACCACGTGCGTGCGACGCTGGATGCGATACAGCTCGCCGTAGGGAACCTGCCACGATCCGTGCAACGCTTCGAGTCGCTCGGCGGCGACCGCCAATCCCTCCAGCTGCGCCGGCACGTCGCCCTCGTACTGATCGCGCAGCTGCTCGCCGGGGTAGCCCGGTCCGTAGAGTTGTTCGTACCACGCGTGACACAAGGTGGCGGCGGTCGAATCGGCGGCAATCTCGCCGTTCCACGCCAGCAGATGATCCAGGTAGGGCCGCACCCGCTCGGCCGCCTTGGGGCGCGTGCGAGCGAGTTCCTCGAGCGCCGCGGCGTACTTTGGCAACTCGGTCGTCGCCCAGTACACCCGCGTGTCGAACGCGGCGGCTTGCCACGCGTCGAACGTCACGTCCTTCATGCCGCGCAGCATCTCCAGCGAGCGTTCGTCCGCTGTTTGTGCGTGGAAAAGTGTCATCAGCCGCAGGGCGGGTGAAGGGGGGAACTTGGGTGCGCTGCCAAATCCGCCGTGCCGCGGATCGAAACTCTGGGATAGCTGAGCCACGGCTTGCTTCGTCCAGTCGAGGTTGATGGGCATCGGCCGGCCGGTGCTGGACTGCTCGCGGATGTGTTCGGTCAGTTCTCGCGCCTGCTCGAACAGCGACTCGCGTTCGCTTTCCCATGCCTCGGCCACTCGCTTCAGCAGGCTTGGGAAA
>JAGQOU010000002.1 GCA_020427145.1 Planctomycetales bacterium
CTTCCTCCTCTTCCTGGATGATGATGTGAGGCGTGACCATCATCATCAGACTGTCCGTCTCGCGGCCGATGCCGACGTTGCGGAACAGCCGGTCGATGTAGGGCAGTTTCGATAGCAGCGGCACGCCAAACTCGTTGCGGCCTTCCCGCAGTCGTTTGATGCCGCCCAACAACACGGTGCCGCCGTCGGGCACGCTCACCGTGGTGCTCACCGAGATCACCTGGAACGTCGGCAACTGCACCGTGGTGCCGCTGCGCGTGGTGGTCGCGGCCGCGTCCTTGTTCTCAAAGTCGCGCGTGCCATCGGCGTCGGTCGTGTTGCTACTGGACGTGGTGGTTGTCTCAGACCCCTCGAAGGTGAACTCTCGCACGTCTCCGATTGAACTGAAGAACGGCACCAACGTGAGTCGCACGTATTTGCGGTCGTTGGAAACCACCGCCTGCACGCTCATCATCGTGCCCTCGGACAGCACGACGATCACCGGCTGCTGGGCGGCCGCGAATTCGCCGACGACCGGGATCACGCTGATCACGAACGGCACGAACGACGAGTCGACAACCAAACCTTGCTGGCCGTTGAACAGCGTCACCTTAGGAGCCTGGAGCACGTTGGCGCGCCGGTCGCCTTGGGCGGCATTGATCACGAAGTAGGCTTCGATGTCGCTGAGGATGGCGAAGCCGAAGCTGCCGACGCCCTCCGGCGCGAATTGACCGAATGACGGCGTTGCCAGCCCGAAGCTGCCTTGCCGGAACGGCATGTCGAGGTCGACGGTAAAGTCAGGCGTGATGCCCGTGCTGGTGCCGTTAAGACCCACAGTGGCGGACGCCCGGCCAGCCGGCTCGTAGCTTTGGCCCGGCAGCAACGCGCCCGGGATGTTGGGATTGGTGGGCAGCCCCGACTTGTCCTCGATGTTGAAGTCGAAGTCGACGCCGATTCGCTCGAAGAAGCTGTCGGTCAGGCGGATGAACCGCACCTCGATCGTCACCTGCAGGTCCTGCAGACGGCGCAACTGTTCCAGCAGGTCGGCGATCTGTTCATGCACCGGTTGCGTCTGGCTGATGACCAGCGACAGGTTGGTGGGAAAGGGCTGAATGTCGCCCTGGCCCGTGCCGTTTTCCATCCAGCTGTCGTACTCCACGGTGCCGATGATCAGGTCGATCAACGAATCGAAGTCGGCGTTCGCGGCGCCGCCGGCCGGGGGGCCGCCGGGGCTGGAGGGGAAGCCGCCGGAGCTGCCCGGCATACCGCCGCCGCCGCCGCCCCACTGCTGTCCCATCACGCTGTTGTTGGCCAACGGTCCGGCGACCTGGCCGGGGCGCGTGCCCGCGACCACAGAAATCGGTCCGCCGCCCAATCCACCGGCCGAGGCTCCATAGCCCTGCACCGCGTAGGCGTCGTTGATGAGCCCCTGCAGGCCCATGTTGTTGGTCGGCACGAAGTTGGGAATCGGAATCACCAGGTCGGCCACGTCGTAGACGGTCGTGTACACGTCGCCGGCGCTGATCTGCTCGCTGGTGATTTTCAACACCTCGTTCTTAATGGTGTAAGTCAGGTGCAGCGGTTCGAGAATCAGTTGCAGGGCGCTTTTCAGCGAGATCTCCTGCGGCAGGTTGAGCGTGATCGGCGTGTCGCTGCGGACGCCCTCCTGGCTCATGCCCAGCGGGTCGAGGTAAATGTTCACCCCGGCCAACTCGGACAGATCCTCGATCACCTGCGTGAGCGGCGCCTCGGTGTACTTGGGCAGGATGCTGGTTTTGAGTCGCTGCTCGATCTGCAGTTCACGGTCGGTGCGGCGATGGGTCAGGTCGTCTGAACCCTTGCGACCAGCAATTCTATCTGGCCAGTCCTTGCCGTAGGACATCGGCGTATTGGCGCTGGCCAACGCTGCGGAGGCTGTACCTTGAGCGTCGATCAGGATGTTCGCGACGCCTTCCTCGGACTCGGCTTGAATCGATTCGAGCAACTTCGTCCGCCGGAGCATCTTCGCCTGGATCCAGACCTGCTGCGCGGCCAATTCCTCCGGGGCGATTTCGTACAGCTGCTTGGCGACGATCTCCGCCTCGGCGTAGCGGTGCTCGTCGTTCAGCTTGTTGTACTTGTCGACCATCTCGGCGACCTTCTGCTGAACCTGCACCTTGACGACCCGTTCGCGATCGATGTCGTCGAGGATCGCCGCGTTCGTGGCGTCAAGTTCCAGCTCGGCCTTGTGGTCACGGATGTACTTTTCGGTGTCCGACAGGCTCATGTCGACCCGTCGCAGGAGCTGATCTTTCTGGGCCTTGTCCAGCTGCGAATCCTCGATCAGCTGACGCGATTCGCGCAGAATTTCCAACGACTTGTTGGGGTCGCGCTCGCGGATGCGGGCGGCTTCCGATTGGCGTCGGCCGATCTCGGTCGAGAGTTGCCGCGACAGCACGGCCTGGCCCGCTCCCGCAGCGCCGATGAGGTCGCCGTCTTCGGCCGCCGGAGCCGCCGAGCGACCGTTGCTGGGGCCGACCGACAGCATTTGCAGGTGGCCCTGCAGACGTTGTTGGCTGAGCAAGTCTAGTTCGTTGCGACGGTCGTACGCCGCACGAAATGCTTCCAGCGCCCCGGCGCGATCGCCCGAGCGCAACGCCGTTTCGCCCGCTTCGATCAGCGCGAACGGACTTTCCGAGTCATTGTCGGTTGGCAGCGGCGAGGCCAATTCTTCGGGGCCCGCATACGGCAGCGGCTGCACGCCCTCGCCGAACTCAAACTGCGTGGGCTGCACGCTGCTGGGAGTCGCGGGGGCCTGAGACAACGCCTGTTCCACCGGAAGCTCGGCGCCGGCCAGTTGCATCGATTCCGATTCGACGCGTGCCCGAGCCAGGTCCATCGCCAACTTCGAGGGGCGGTCTTCCTGCGGGGCGAACTGCGTTTCGGGAACGCCGAGCGTCGCAGCCTGGGCGGCGAGCCGCTCGGCTTCGGCCAGGTTGCCTGCTTCCCACGCCTGACGGCTGGCGACAAGCAGCTGTTTTGTTTGCGCCTTCGCGTCGGCAATGCCCTGGGGCGGCGCGGTTGCGGGGGCTGCGGCGCCGCCGGCGCGAACTTGCTGAATCCGCGCGAGCACCGTCTCCGGCGTGATGCCGCCGGCGTTCACCCGCGGGTCGAGCTGAGCGGCTTCATTCACGGTGCGCGTCGCGGCGTCCAAGTCGCGGCTGGCGGCCAGCGCCTCGGCCTGACGCAACAGGAATCGAGCGTAGTTGGCGCGCCATGCACCCTCACTGCCGGGGGCTTGTTTCATTTCGTTGAGTTGAGCGAGCTGCTCGATCGATTCCGCCACGCGAGCCGGCGCATCAGCGGCATCGTCCCAAGCGACGCCCGCTTGCTGAGCGAGTCCCAGGTGCTGCTGAGCTTGGGCGAGATCGCCGACCGACAGGGCGCGGCGAGCGGCCACCAGCGACTGCTCAGCCGCTTCGCGGGAGGGAGCCGTCTCGGTCGCGGCGCCGCGGAACGGGTTGTTCGCGCCGCCCAACTGCTGGGCCACGTCGCCAAACGTCGGCTTGCTCGCGGGAGCCTGGCCGGCCTTCTTCAACGCCGCGTCCAAGTCCCGGCGAACCTTCACCGGGCTGTCGCCAAAGTTGAGCGCCGGATAACGCACGCCGGTCGACTCGGCCTCCAGCAGCAGCTTCTCGGCCGCCTGCAGGTTGCCAGCCTTCATCGCGGCGCGGGCGTCGGCCAACAAGGCGTCGACGCTGCTTCGCGACGGGGCCGCAGGTCGACCGCCCTGTTGTGCTTGAACCTCACGGGCTCCAAGCGTCAGGACGGCCGCCGCAGAGACGACGGCGATGCCGAGCAGTATTCCAAACCCCTTCACCTTGCTGCTCCTTTCGAAGTGCGAATACGCACCTAAATCCGAATCACGAGTGACGACGCCCGCGTCTCCGTCGCGTGTGGTTGCCATGGCTGGTCTTATGCCGGTGTGTACGTGGAATTGCGGCTAGGACGCGAACGCCGCCGCTGCGAAAACTCCGCAGCAAAACGGGCGCGTGGCGTCGCTCTGATTTGAAAAGCGGGCGGTGAAATACCAACCGCCCAGAGGAGGGTCAAGCCCAGTCACTCGGAGCGGATCAAAAAATGCCACGACGGCGGAGGCCGATAACCCCGAGAAATCGCCCGAAAAACGCCGCGGAACGTCGCCGCGAAGCTGCCTGCTAGCAGCGTCGAGAGCGGGCCGGAACGTCGCACAAGCAACGTGATGCGCGCGCTGACAGCGAGAGGCGTCTACAGATTTTCACATCGCCAGCCGGTTGAGAAGGACAGGCACGCTCCGCACGCCGGCAGTCCCGGCATTGGCGGCAGCGCCGGCCGTTCTTCGGCCTGAAGGGCCGATCTACGAAAGCGCAAGGCGCAGCCCTAGGTGCGCCCAGCCGGATGAAGTGAAAGCCCTGTCAGGGCGCGCTCACGCAGGCGAGCTCGCCCCGCTAGGGCATTTCAACGAGTTCCCTCGAATTCCGCGGCTGCGCCCTGGCCATTTGCAGCGAGGCCGCAGCGCCGTCAGTTCGACGCCAGCGTCACCGGCACGTCCACCCGCTGCCCGTTGCGAATTAGCGAGAGCGTGACCGTGTCTCCCGGCTTATACTCCCAGATCGTGTCGCGAAACTGTACGCCGGTGCGCATCGGTTTGCCGTCCACCGCCACAATGCGATCGGCCGCGGCGCGGTCAATGCTGCGAGTCTCGTACACCATGGGGCCCTGCCGGCGTCGTTCGACGCGGATCTCAAAACCGCGAATTCCCGCGAGCGCCGCGGGACCGCCTTCTGCCACCTGCGCAACGACCAGTCCGGATTCGGTTTCCATGACATGCGTGATGCCGATGTCCGCCTTGATGATGCGTCCGTACTCAATCAGCTGCGGCAAGATTTGTTTGATGCGGTCCACGGGAATCGCGAAGCCGACGCCCGTGTTTTCGCCGGTGCGGGTGGCGATCGCCACGCACATGCCGACCATCCGCCCTCCGGTGTCGAGCAGCGGTCCGCCGGAGTTGCCCGGGTTCATCGCGGCGTCGGTTTGGATGAGCGACAGCATGTCGCGCCCCGGCACGCGACTGGGCAGATTGCGATTGAGGCTGGAAACGATCCCGGAGGTGAGCGTGCCGTCCCACCCGAACGGGTTGCCGAGGGCATACACGCGCTGCCCGACGCGCAGTCGCTCGGACATGCCCAGATTGATCGGATAGAGTTCTTCGGCGGGGGCGTCGATCTTGAGCACCGCGATGTCGTTCTCTTTGTCTTTTCCGACCAGCTCGGCGGGGTACACCGCGTTGGAGGCGAGCGTCACCTCGATGTCATTGGCGCCGTCCACCACGTGGTAGTTCGTGATGATATGGCCCTGCCGGTCAAGCACGGCGCCCGAGCCGCTTCCCTCGGCCTCCTGGCGAGTCAGGAAAAAGGGATCGGCCCGGACCATGTGCGTGTCGATGTTCACGACGCTGCGGTTGGCCAACTCGTAGACGCGGATGTCGCGTTCTTCCTCCGGGGTGAGTTCGGTCGGCTGAGCCGCGGCAGCGGGGGGCCACGGCGATGCAGGCGTCGTGGACGACGCGATTTGCGGCGGAGCCACCACGGCTGGCTGCGCGGCGGCGGGCGACGCGAAATCGGCTTCGCGATGGTTCCCCGCCCACCAAGCTCCCGCTCCCGCGCCGAGTACGAAAAACAGCCCGGCAAACGTCAATATCTCTCGACGACGCATGTGCTTCCTCGCGTGTGATAGCTAGGCAACAGTCCACCAAGGGACCCGAAGTCTATTCTCTCCGAGAAGGGGCGCATCGGCCACGGAGCCTCGCTGCGCCACTACGATCCTGCCGCGCAAAATGTTCGCGATCAAGGGGCGACGATTCGGGACCAACTGATTCAGCAAACCACGATCCAGCCGGCCGGGCGGCGGTGCGATGGCAGTCGTGCGAAGCACGTCTGGCCAAGCACGCTGCTTACGAGACATTCCGCAGTTCTTCGTGGCGTTGCGCCAGCACTCCGCGGCGAGGACGACACGCTATCGTGCGAAAGGGAACGCCCAGGTGATAGCCATCAGCGCAGTGACCGTCGTGAGCGCCGCCAGCGGCAAGCCGGCTTTCCAGTAGTCGCGGGGCGAGTATCCCCCCGGGCCCATCACCATGAGATTCGTCTGGTAGCCAATGGGCGTGGCGAAGCTCAAACTTGCAGCCAACGTCACCGCCACGATGAACGGACGCGGATCGTAACCCGCCGCGCCGCCGGCCGCCGCGACATGCACGGCAATCGGGATCATGATACTGGCCACCGCGACGTTGGAGATGGCCTCGGTGAGCAGCTGCGTCAGCACGTAGACGACCGCCAGCAGAATGAAGGGCCGCCACGCTGGGGCGAATCCCGCGGTCGACGCCCCGCGGACCAGCATCTCGGCAAGCCAGCGCGCAGCGCCGCTCTTGTCGAGCGCTTCGCCCAGGCCAATCGCCGCGCCGATCACCAGCAGCACCTGGATGTCGATGGCGCTGCGCGCCTCGCTGGTGGTCATGCAGCGAGTGACGATCATCGCCAGGACGATCGCAATGGCGGCGATCGCCTTGACGTCCTTGCTCATCACATAACCCCAGGGGATCGCCCCCGGGAAAAAGCTGCTAATCGCCAGCCACAGAATCAATCCCAGGAACAGCAACCCGGCCAGCAGCGCCCGGTCGTGTCGCCGCGCCGTGGCGCCGCCGACGCGGCTGACGAGGTAGAAGTCGCGGCTATTGCGGTGGGCGTCGACGAATTCCGGCCGCGTTTGCAGCAGCAGCGTGTCGCCGGGTTCCAGTTCCACATCGCCAATCTTGTTGGTCACGCGCTCGCCGTTGCGGTGGATGGCGACGATCGCCGCGTTGTAGCGCTGGCGGAAATCGGCCTCTTTCACGGTCAACCCGACCAACGGCGACGTGCGCGACAGCACCGCCTCGGTCAGTTGCCGGTGGACGCGGTCGGCGGGAAGATGTTCGAAGTTCTTGTCGGCCGCGGGCACGAGCCCGGGAATTCGCTCCAAGTCGGCAATCGTCGACACCACGCCCGTGAACACCAGGTGATCGCCCGCGTGAATGCGATCGCCCGGCGCCACCGGGGTGATCGTTTCGCCGTTGCGATCGATCTCGATGAGAAACAGCCCGGGCAACTGCCGCAGGCCGGCATCGTGGACCGTGCGCCCGGCAAGCGGGCAGGTCGGCAGCACGGTCATGTCGACCAGATAGTCGCGGCGGTGCTCGTCGAACCGCTCGATCAGATCGTCGCGATCGGGCAGCAGCTTGGGAGCGACGAACATCATGTACGCGATGCCGACCAACGCGACCGGCACGCCGACCACGGTGATTTCGAACATCGTCAATTCGGCGATCCGCGCGGCGTCGATGAGGGGGAATTTCTCCGGCGTTTTATGCAACTCGCCCAGGCTGCCGTTGACGACCAGCGTGGTGCTGGTGCCAATGAGCGTGCAAACGCCGCCCAAGATGGTGAGATAACTCAGCGGAATCATCAGCCGCGAGGGCGACACGTTGCGCCGCCGGCACCAGTCGACGACCACCGGGGCCATCATTGCCACCAAGGGCGTATTGAGCACAAACGCCGACACGGGCGGGATGGTCAGGCCGAGTCGCAGCAAGGCGCCGCGTTCCGTCTCGGCGCGGCCCAGCAGGCGTTGGCCGACCCAATCGAGCGCGCCGGTGTTGCGCAATCCCGCCGACACGGCGAACAGCGCCCCGATGAGAATCACCGCATTGGACGCGAACCCGGCGATTGCCCGCTGGGGCGTGACGACCCCGCAGAGCGTGACAATGACCAACCCGCCGAGAAACAGCACCTCGATCGGCACGCGCCGCCGCAGTTGCATCGCTAGGAACACGGCGGTGGTGGTCGCCAGCGCAATGATCCCCTCGGTGGTGAGCGTGGGAACGCCCAGCAGCAGTTCGGCGGCGGTGCGGGGGACGATCACGTCGCGTCGGGAACTTGCAGTGATAAGCGGAATGGAGGCTGCAAAAACGGTAGCTCGGCCCGCGGCGACGCGCGGGCGAATCTCCGAGGATGATCGCCCGGCGGCAATCCCGCAAGCCGCGTTGTCCCCGGCAGTTAGGGTCCGGCGCCCGCCGGGCCGGTCGCGCCGAGCAGGGCGATTCTGCCGATTGCACCGCCACAGGGTCCGGGTGTGCGCGACCCTCCGCGGCGTTTTGACCGCTGCGCAGCCGGTTTCTCGCACTTTCTTCTGGCAGGGCCTGTGAGACCAGCTTAAACTGGGAAGAGCTGGGGGTTTAAGTCAATCTCCCGGACAGTGATTGGGCATTCTCTGCTGGTGCGAGAAGCCGGCCGTCATCGGAACGCGGCTGGGGCTCGCTCGGCTCGTTCCATGTTCTCGGATCGTTGCCATGCTGCTACGTCGCTTTTTCTTGGTAAATCTGTCCCTTGTCGCCGCGCTGCTGGCCAGTGTCGGCGATGCTCGCGCTGCCGATCAGGCTCGGCTCGTGACCTACAAGGGCCCCGAACACACCGATTACGCCTTGAGCCTGTCGGCCGATTTGCCGCCGGCTGCCGCGTCGACCGATGTCGTCGTGCTTTTTGACACCTCGGCGAGCCAACAAGGCGCCTACCGCGAAACGGCTGTCGCCGCGCTGCGGTCGCTGATGACGCAACTGCGTCCGACCGATCGCGTCCGCGTGATCGCCGTCGACCTGGACGCCAAACCGCTGGACGCCGGGTTCGCGGCTCCTTCGACCGCCGCCGCCGATGCGGCCGTTGCGGCGATCATGAACCGCGCCCCCTTGGGCTCCACCGACTTGGAGCAGGCGCTCTCCGCCGCGATTGAACAATTCCAAGCCGCCGGGTCGGAACATCGCGCTGTCGTGTATATCGGCGACGGCGTGAGCATGGCCAACATGCTCGACGGACCCACGCTGCGACCGTTGGCCGCCAAACTCCGCGAGGAGCGCGTCCCCGTGAGCAGCTACGCGATCGGCCCGCAGATCGATGGCGCCCTGCTCGCCGTGCTCGCCAATCAATCGGGCGGCAATTTGTACATCGCCGAACCGATCGTGTGGCAGGACGAAGAAGCCGGCGTCAGCGACGCCCGGGCGCGCGAGGAGAACGAACGCAACGCCGCGATTGCCGGCCGCTCGCTGGCCGAGTGGACCGGCGCCTCGGTGTTATGGCCGCAGCAGGTCAGTCTGCCGCCCGCGCTGGGACAGACTTATCCCGCCGTGATGCCGCCGCTGCGGAGCGATCGCGACACGATTGTCATCGGCGAAACAACCGATGCGCTTTCCGGCGATTTGCCGATTCGCATCGCCAGCGGCAACACGCACCTTTCCTGGTCGGCAACTGCCGAACCGAGCCACCCCGACCATGCGTTTCTCGCCGCGTTGGTTGAGCGCGCTCGCCAAGACAACGGGCTGAGCCTGCCCACCGTCGGCAGCGCGGGTCTCGCCGAAGCCGCCCGCCTCGTCGGCGTCCAGGTCGACGGACTCACCCGACTGGCTCAGCAAGCCGTGGCCGCCGGCGATCGGCAAACCGCGGGCCGCATCATTCAAACCGTTCTGCAAGCCGATCCCGGCAACGTGCAAGCGCGCACGGTGCAGGCGATTGTCGAGTCCGACGATCCGTTTGGCGGCTTCGAGGAGCCGGCCGCGGTGCAACCCGGCACGGTCATGGAAGACGGTAGCGTGGTCGTTGGCGAAGACGGCGCCCTGCCGCCAGAACTGGCCGCCGAGGCCGGACGAGTGATTGCCGCCGAACCGCTGCCGGAAGGCGCCGCGATCGGCGAGGCCGCAGTCGCCGAGGCCGTGGCCGCTGAGAGCGGCATCATTTTGGTCAACCCGCCGGCCGCCGCCGGCGCTGCTTCCGGCTCGATGCTGGACGATCCTAGCCTGCTGAGCGATCTGCCCAGCGGCGGCGCCTTCCTTGACGAAGTCGAGCAGGAACGTCGCGTGTTCGAGCAGATGATGCAGAAAGAAATCGAACGGGTCGTGGCCGACGCCCGCGGCCGCATGCGGACCGAGCCGGACCTGGTGATTCAGGACCTCAAGCTGCAACTGGACAATCTCAAGAAGGTCGCCAACATCGACGAAGCCCGACGGGCCGAATTGATCGATCGACTGGAAATCGCCCTGAAGGAAGCTCGTCGGCAAGCCACGCTGGCCGACGAACTGAAACGCGAACGCCAGGAGGTGCTCGCCGCGGCCCGCGAGCAAATCGTGCTCAACGATCGGCTTAACCGCCGCATTGAGCGCGAGAAACAGCTGATGGATCGTTTCGACGCGCTGATGTCGGAACGCAACTACGTGCAGGCCGAGGAGGTCGCCGCGATTGTCGAAGAGATCGATCCCGACAGCGTCACCGCCCGGTCGGCAACGCTGTGGTCGCGCACCAAACGCCACGTCTACCTTGTCGACGTGGCCCGTTCGGCCCGACACGCTGCGGCGTTTGACGCGATGTATCAGATCGAGCTGTCGCACATCCCCTTCCCCGACAATCCGCCGATCGTTTATCCCGACGCCGAGGTGTGGGAAGAGCTCAGCAATCGCCGCAAGAAGCGGTACGCCTCGGTCGATTTGAAAAGCCAGGGCGAATCGGAATCGCGTATCTACGACGCGTTGCGCAAGCCGTTGGTGGCTCCGCTGGAGTACATCGAAACGCCGCTCAATCAGATTACCGCCGCGTTGCAAGAGGATTACAACATCCCAATCGTGTTCGACAAGGCCGCCCTGGATACGCTGGCAATCAGCCCCGAGGTCGAGATCACGGTCAATCTGTCAAATATCACGCTCCGCTCGGCGCTGGAACTGATGCTCAAAGAGGTCGAAGACCTCACCTACATCATCGACAACGAAGTGCTGCTGATCACCTCGGCCGACGAGGCGGAACAGCGTCTGCAGGTCAAGGTCTACCCCGTGGCTGACCTCGTGCTGCCGATCCAACCGCTGGGGCTCACCGGCGGTATTGGCGGCTCGGGCGGCGGTGGCGGCGGTCTGGGCGGCGGCGGTGGC
>JAGQOU010000078.1 GCA_020427145.1 Planctomycetales bacterium
GCCGCACGAACCGGACAAGTTGAGCAACTGACGGCAGCGGGCTGCGCGACGGAAGTTGCGCTGCTCCCCTCGAAGGCCAGGCGGCGGCGCGGTGCGGACTCGGAACGGCGAGCCGAATATTTCAGACGGCGACGTGTTGGACAGGTGGCGCAAAGTACTCAGCAATTACGCATGGTGATACTTTCATGATGTCATGAAAATCTCTGGCGCCCGGCGGCGTTGGCGCCTGCGTTTGTTGCAAGCTCCGAAATAGCTTAGGCGATCGACAAACGCCCGCCCCCCTGAGTTCGACTTTTGCACTTTACGCCGCAGCCGTGAGCCTGTTTTCCAGGAATTGGTTGATTTTTCGCGACCCCGGTCCGCGGATGGCCAGTGATAGAAACTCTTGACGCACGCTCTGCCACCGTAGCGTGGCGAGCATGTCCGCGAACGAGGGGTCGGCCTTGGACGCGTACCACGGTCAGTCGAGCAGTTGGACTTGTAGGCTCTGATCGAGGAACAAAGCAAACGGAATGCTGCCTGCGATTTGAGCATCCGTGAGTTATGCAAGAGTGAGCGAATTACGGTGTCGCAGTTCTACGCCTGCCGGCGAACGATTGCCGAGCGTGGCGAAGCCGGTAGCTCCCGGCCTGTAATTGTGCCAGCCGTGGGGACCGAGGCGGCGCCACGTGACACGTCGATCGCATTGGAATTGGCTGCCGGCTGCAAGGTGCGGTTCTCGGGGCCGCTGGCGACCGAGCAACCGGCGGACTTCGTCGTCGTTCAGCAATCGCGGTGCGGACGGTGATTGCCGCCGATCTCGCCAACGTACAGGTGTGGGTGGCGACCACGCCGGTCGACATGCGTAGGTCGTTCGACGGACTTGCGGAGGTAGTCGGCAGCTTTCTGGGACACGACCCGTTGTCGGGCGGCCTCGTCGTGTTTCACAACAAGGGCGGGCACGTCATCAAAATGTGTCAGCCGACGGGCCATGCGCTGCGTTCGACGGAGCTGGGGGCGCCCCAACGGGGCGCCTCGTTGTCGTCTTTGATCGCACTCTGTTTGCCGCTGGATTGAACTGAGAAGTTCCCCGGCCCGTGATGGGCATGAGGGCCCACGCAATCATCCAGATGCCGACCGCCATGCCAGCCAAACAGGCGACCCCGTCCCACCAATACGCCTGTCCCTCGCCCGGCGGATTGGCGGCCGTCCGGACGGCCATATCGCCCCACCGGGAGACGGTCAGATAGGACGCCCGCGCGGCCGGGGTCGTTTCCGCGGAATTCCACAAGAAATCGCGATAGGCTTCGACCACGGAGTCGCGCCCGTGGCCGCCGATCTCGACGCTGAACACGATCTGCGCGACCATCAACAAGGGAAGCAAAAACGCCGCTCGCGACGGCGCCCTGCCCGCGACAACCGAGATCAACAGACCCCAGCTCGCGCCCGCCAGGCTGGTCAGCACGAGGGCGGGCGCGGCGAGCATGGGGTCGGGGCCGCCATCCACCCACGGCGTTTCCCAAGGGACGGACCGCTGGAGCACCAACAACATCACCAACAGAACCAACGCCTGGACGACGGCGCCCATGCTGACGGTGACCCACTTCGCCGCCAAGTAGGCGCTGGGCGAGAGAAACGTGATTCGTTCGTGTTCAACGAAGTCGCGTTCTTCAGCGACGGCGAGATGCCCCACGCTCGCCCCGAGCCATGTACAACTCAGCACGACCAAAAACCCTAGCAATGCCGGGTCATAGGGCGAGACCGCGGCCGTCAGCGCCGACGCAAAGACCGCTGGGAGCAGAAGCCACGGGAGCGCGATCCGGGAAAAGCAATCGCCAAGCAAGATGTCGGCATTCCGCTGCACGAGCGTGATCAACTGCCGACGCCATGGCGTGGGCGACCGAACGGGGCGTGCGTTCGGCGGGCAAGTCACGGGCGTGACATCGTAAATGGGCGAATCGTCGCCGTCGCGGGTCGTTGCGGTGACTTCCCACGCTTCGCGCGACGCCCTGTCCGCTGGCACAAGTGAAATCGTCTGATCGTAGAGGTCGTCCGCCCCGCCATGGGTGACGACCAAGACGGTGGCGCCCCGGCGGGCGAGATTCCGCAGGGTTGTGACCAAACGACGTTCATGCGCGGTGTCCAATCCGCTGGCGGGTTCGTCGAGCACGAGCAGGTCGGGACGATGGACGATCTCGGCCGCCGTCTGCACGCGTCGCTCTTCGCCGCCGCTCAAGTCCTTGAGGCGGCGATCCCAACAATCGCCGGGGAGATCCATGTCGCGCAGCGCGTCGACGACGCGACTTGGCAGAGTTTTCTCGTCGAGTCCGCGGAGGAGCCCGGCATATTGGACGGCCTGCCGGGGCGTAAGTTGCCGCGGCAAGAGGGACTTCTGGGGGACGTAGCCGACGGCGGGGTCGTCAAGCGGTTGGCGGTCGCGGTCGAGAAAGTCGATTCTTCCCAGGTCGGGCTGCAACGAGCCTAGCAACGCCGAGACAAGCGTCGATTTGCCCGATCCGCTGGGCCCGCGCAGCGCCGTCAGGGCGCCGGCTGACAGCTTGAACGATGACGGGGCCAGACGGCCCGCGATCGCGATTTGCATGACCTCGACGACGGCCCCGCGAATGGCTTCGGCGGGATGCAGCGACCGTTGTTTTGCGTCGAACGTCCAGGCGTATCGGCCGATTTGTATCAGATCACCCTCCGCCAGCCGACGTGCAAGACAACACTCGCCGTTGACGAACACGGCGCCGTCTTGTACCAGAACATAGACGCTCCCCTCGCCGTGATCGCCCAAGTCCAGCGGCGAAATAAACATGCAATGGCGCGGGGCGACGCTATCGTCGCCGACGTACAGATCGCAGCCGGAATGGCGCCCGGCTGACACCGTCTCGCGACCGGCCAAGGGCGTCTCGCGGACCGCGGTGCGAGAGATTGCCGGGCGACTGGCGTCCCCGTGAGGAAAAACGCATTCTCGTAGATGGAATCGGGACCGCCCCAACGAGAACCGGCCTGGCAGGGGCAGGCGCCCGCCGCTCTGGGCTGCGTCGACTTGGCATGCGCGGCCGTCCGCCACCCTCGTCAGGACGACTTTTCGTCCGTCATGGCTGGCGACATGGACGGGACCGTCGCCGTAAAACATCCACTGCCGCTCAGGGCCGGCGCCCTCGCAGCGGATCGCCAGGACTACCTCGCGACTCGCCCAGTCGGCTAGTAGGGGAGCGGCTGCGACATGATTCCAAAAAGGTCTCAGGTCGGCCTGGCAATGCCAGCATGCGGCGCTTCGATCGCGGTTGACGGTCAGGCATGCCGGACAAGCCAGGACGTCGTTGGATGCAGCGGGCTGCGTCATGGCGCCGCCAGTCCGTCACTTGCTTCGACCAGTTGGGCTTCATAGTGACTCCGGACCGTGAGTTCGCGCATCCCCTCGGTCTGAAACAGCAAGTGATCCTGCGACGCCCAACTCAGGTCGATCGTCCACTCGGCGTCCGCCGAGACGACGAGCAACTGCCGGACGTCGTACCGGACCAAGCCGCTGAGCGGTCGCAGCACGCCGCGCCGCAGCTCCCCGTCGACTTCCGCGGCGACGCGCACCTCGCCGCCGGCCGGTTCGAACTCGTACGGAGTCGTTTGACCACCGCGGCGGCGGAATTTTAGGCTGCCGTCGACCTGCACGTCGTATCGCAGACCGATCATCCGCACCAAATCGGCGGCCGCGATCTCACCCGTTTCATCCGGCTTGAGCGTCAGCAGATCCGCAACGGCGAAATCGAGCAGGAGGTTGCTGTTGCGGGCGAATGCGCGGAGGTCGTCCAGGGGGACACGGTCGCCTTCCAGCAGTTCGACGTGGCGGACGCCGTAATCGACGTCGAGGGCCAGTTTGATGCGAGCGCCGTTCAGTTCGTCGATCCGCTGCACGATCCGCGTCTCCAGTTTCGGCGCGACGTCGATGCCGCTCGCCTTCAGGCGGCGATAAAGGTTTGTGAAGATGCGCTCGCCGCCGGGATCGACGGCGTCGAGCGCCGCCCACGCGCGAATTGCGACATGGGATTTGGGGTGAACCAGCGCGGCCGAATTGGCGACCTCCCAAACTAACGCGAAGATTGGCGAATCAATCGGCGCCAACCGCACGCGCTCGTTGGCAACGACCAAGTCCTGTGACAACCTCTTCAAGTGCGATTCAGCGACCAAACGGCGACCATCATTCTCCAGAACGAGCGTTTCGATGATCGCGTCGCACTCGTAGGCGAAATAGGCGTCTACGACAAATCCCCAGTCCTGATTGCGTCCGCGGCCCGTGACGTCGCCGACGGCGACGCTGCCGACTCGGCGGCCGGGGGCGTAGTACCGCTGCAAGTCGCTTGCGGAGATCTCTGGCGGCGAATCCGCCTTAGCGACGTCATATACCTCACCGGCGATAGCCAGCGTACGTTCTCGGTAGTCGCGTGCGTTCCGTTGGGCCTCAGCGACGAACAGCGGATTGGCCTCGACGGCTTGCAGATCGTCCGCAAGCGACGTCCAGAGTTCGTGCGCACGGGGCCAGTCGCCGTCCTGCTGCGCGAGCTGTGCCGCTTGGCGATCCTCGACGAGACTCGCCGGATAGTCGGCCAGCGTTTCGTCGGCCGGAGGATCCGACGGCAAGAACAGAAAGACGACCGCTGCCACGGCCAGGACGACAACGAGAACGGTCAGAATCTTGGTTGATCCGTACATCTCATTTCCTCAAGAAAAGGACCTGCAACAGCTAGCGGAGTTACTTGGACAGAATTGGCTTAAACCACTCGCGCGGCGGCCCCGGACAATCGACGACTTCGCCCGTGAGGACGGTCTTTCCGTCGGACCCCTCCAGTTGCTGGAGCGACTTGTGAAATAGCCACAGAGCCAGCGGGCCTGCGAACGTCTTTTCGATCAGGTTTTCGTTGTAGGTATAGCCGTTTTCCTCAAGCAATACCGCGATGGACTGGCCGGCCTGCCAAGACACTTCAAATGACGGCGGCGTCTCATAATTGTCGTTCGCCTTAAGCTCATTTTCCCAGACCTGCCACTCGTCGCCGATGCGAATCGACAAGAGGTAATCGACGTACTTGCCTTGCAACGACGAGACGTCGATGTGATAGGCCGTCGTGCCCTCGAAGGCGCCCACCCATTCGCGAATCTTCTGGAGTTGTTCCGATTGTGTTTCGCGGTCGGCGAGGCTCGATTCGGCCTTTATCAACAGGCCTTCGCGATCCAGAGACTCATCCTCCAGCAGGTTTCTTAGCAGGCTGGCGGCGAAATGCGTGACCCTCTCTTCGTCCACGCCGTCATCTGCCAGGGATTCCCGTTCGCTACCACGCGTGCATTCCACGAGATTGCGCGTGCACTCCTCAAGTTCAAGCGTTCTCTGACCCAATTTGGCCTCTGCATCATCGCGCTGCTGCATCGTGGTCGTCAGCTGGCGCTGCAATCCGTTCGACGTTCGCGAACCCCGCCTTCCCCATACCGCCAGAGCCGCCAGGAGGATCAAAGCAACGAACGCCGCCGTCCACCACGGCTTCTGCGAGGTACTCGCCTTGCGCCAATCCTGCAGCGCTCCGATTGCATCGACGTGCGACGTTGCGCCGCGCGGCGTGATAAGGCCGGTCACGAATCCTCCCGCCTGACTCAGCCATGACCCGTGTGATTCGCCGTCTTCGTTCTGCAGGAGATCGCGCACGAACCACCGCAGCCGCCGACCCCCAATGGCTTTGATCCGCCCCTTCGCGTCCGCGTCAGCGACCGCCTGGCGTCCACCAGCCAGGCAGCACGTCAACAGCCCCAGCCGTCGCAAGTCCTGTTGCTTCGCCGAGAGCCTTTGGCGCATCCCGCCGTTCTGGCAGGCGGCGGATAGAGTGCGTTCGTCGCGCCGCAGCGCCGTCCCGGCGCTCCACGCCTCGACCGGCAGCGTCGCCGCGTGCAGCCACCGAAGGGTCTCGGGGCTCCCGGCATCGTCCCCGGACGTCAGCACGTCCGGCAACTCGAACGGACCGAGCGTCAGGTCCGCCGCATGCAATTCCGCCAGACCGCCCAATAGCTGTTCGAACCAGTCGGCGAGCCGTGCCCTCGCGTCCGGGTGACCATTATGTTCATTGACAAAGTCGGCGAGCCGGCTCCCTTGGGCGAGACTGATCGCGCGGACGTCGCCCTGGGCAGTTTCCACCTGCAGCGGAGGCACGACATGCCGCCAGTCGCGCCCGGCGAGCCGTTTCGCCCGCTCAAGGATTTGCTCCGCTACCAAGTCCCGCGCATCAGCTTCCACGGCGTCGAGTTTGACCTCTTCGCACAGGCAAGGGTGCGGCACGCCGTCAGCGGGACTGACCCACTCCCCCCGATACTCGTAGCCAAACGGCGCCGTGCGCCGGCTTTTGGCGTCGATCTTCGCCAGCGCTGTTTGGCGTGCTTCGGGGTCGGTCGTCATGGCGAAATCTCTCGTTCGTCTTGGTCAAGCGATGAAAAGACTTCCTGAAGCCAACGAAACGCCTCGTGGCGAGCCGGATCGTCGCTAGGCAACGCCAGCAATTCGCGATGATTCACGGAAAACTCGCACACGCTCGTCGCGTCGGCCGGCAAGGCGCTGGCGACCGCCACCGCCCCGTCCCCAAGACCGGCGGTCATTTCGTCGGACAGGAGCGCGTGTTGCAAGCTCGCCCAGGCCGCGGAGGGGCGGGCGCGGCTGAGGCGGTTCATTTCGCTGCGCAACTCGGCGCGTAGCGACGCGGATAGGAACGGACGCGTTCCGGCGGCCGCGAACAGGGGGACGCCGGCCGGGAGGGGGCGCGCTGCGAGGTCCCGCAAAAACGGACTGCCGGGTTGCAACTCGTCCGCCGCTTCCCCCAGACCGTCGATGGCGGCGCCGCGAAACGCGCCGCCCTGAGGCAGCGTCTGGGCGGCGAGTTCTAACAAGTCGGCGTATTCTGCCAGGGCAGAACCGGCATGGGGCGTCCCCAACGTTGCCACTGCCTTGACGCACTCGGGCGGGCTAGGCGGGTTCGTTGCCACGTAGCGCGCGATCAAGCCGCCCATGCTGTGGCCCACCAGCGCGACGCGAAGGCCCGGCTCGGATCGCTCCCAAGCCGTCAGCTCAGCGCGGAGGCGGTCCCCCGCGATCGCCAGCGGTCCGTCGTTGGGGTAGTCAAACCGTGCGAGCGGGACGCCCGCCGAACGACACGCCATCGCAAACCGGTCCCCATCGGCCGACACGGCTTCCAGTCCCGGCACGAGGACCCAGACCAGCAATCCGGCAGGTCGGCCGCTGGGCGGACGGTGCAGGCGGTACAGTTCGGACGGGAGTTCGGCAGGCAGGCCGATCCAGCGGCGAACTAGTCGGCGGGCGCGCGCTCGGGTGCGGGGATCGTCGGGGTCGTCGAACCGCAGCGTGATCCGATCGTGTGCAAAGTCAGCGTCAACCAATCCGGCTTCGCGGACCGCAAGAATCGCCAGGCGCTCGGCCGGCGCCAGTCGCCGCCGGGGCCCTGCGTCATTTTCAGGAGGCGGTTGATCGCCGATCGCACGAGCGAAATCGGCGCGGACTTGCTCCGGCGAGTAGGACCCGTTGGAATCGATCTCGATCGTCAGTTCGAGTTGCGCTCGATCCCGTCTGGCGTCGTTGGCGGCGCTCGATTGCGCCGGCGAACGGGGCGCGGCGGCGCAACAGATCGCGCCGACGAGCACAATGAGCATCTGGGCGGAAAAGCGATATCGGGTCGTCACAATTCCCAGTTCCCGAACGAAAAGAGGAGCGCCGAAACCAAGACCGCTCCCGACGCGCCTGCAACAGCGCACAGCAGAACAGCACAAGGCCCGACGCTCCCGTTCGGGAGCGCGGTCCAAGTACTGCCTCTGCTGTCGTGAGCCCAAGGGCCCGGTGTTGCAGTTTGTCGAGAAGCAGAACTTGACGCACACGCGTCAATTCAAATTGTCATATCGTCCGCGAGGGACTTTCGGTTATTTCATGGCGGCATCCGTTTTGTGATTGGCGTTAGCGAGGCGCAATTGCACCTGCCGCATTAGTCTACATCCTGGGCGATCCTCGGACAATTCGCCGCATGGTGCGGACGTCGATGGTCGTAGCAGGGCTCCGGTCCGTATCGCGAACCGCGGCAGGCAACCCAGGTGACGTCTCGGGCGACCCGATCCCACGGGCCAATCTCCTGCCTCGGTTGAGTTTGTCGGGCCGCTGGATCAGGACGCTGGCGTCGACGACCTAGTTTTCCGCCTCAGGTCGAACTGCTGCGCGCCCACTGTCTCTCAATCTCTCAATCGCCCTCGCGTTTCGTCGATCGGCCCCCAATTCAGCGTCGCCATTCGCAGTCATCGCATGCGGACCTCGGCGCCGCCACGATTCTTCGCCGCCTTGCTGCCGATCGTGGAGATGGAATTTCCGCCCTGACGTCCTCTCGCTCTCGCATGGCGCTCCGTCCCGCCGATCGTGAAGACGCCCGCGCTGCGGCCGCGCGAATTGCGTGCCAGCTGGCGTCACGCCTCATTTTGCGTCCTGGCGGACCCTGGCGGCCAATACCGATATCGTCGAAACCGATCCAATGCACGCTGTCCCAGTCCAAGCCAATCAACTCCGGTGCGCTCTTCACGATGCCGCAGGCTTGGATCACTCCGATGGCGAAGGCGTCGAACAGCAGCGTGAAACGCAAGTGTTTGCCCGCCCAGAGGACGCTGGTCGTCTTCGCGCCGCACGCCTTGCAGTTGGCTCGCGCAACCATCCAGCGTCAAGAACGACCTACGACCGGTCCACCAATTCCGCCCACGCCTTCAGCTGCGCGCCCCGCGGCGCCCGCTCTCCGCCCAGCTTTTCGATCGTCTGCAGCACATGCTGACTCGCCGGCTCGGGGACCGTACCCTGCCGCATGGTCCCCTCGAAGACGCCGGTCGACATTTCCGTGAGGAACGAATGGCTGCCGGTCGTCACCTGTGAGTGGCATTTGAAAAGTGCAGCGCCCGGCGCCGTGAAAGTGCAGCGCTGGGTGGTTGCGGGGAGGATAGCAGGCGTCCCCGCGGAGCGCCTATGGGTTACTCCTTGTTCTTGGTTCGGCGCCGTCGTCGGGCGTCTTGAAGGCGATAGCTCTCGCCGGTGAACTCGAGGATGTGGCAACGATGCGTGAGCCGGTCCAGCGCGGCGCCGGTGAGGCGTTCGGAGCCGAGGACCTCGGTCCAGTGCTCGAACGCCAGGTTCGTGGTGACCAGCAGGCTCTGCCGCTCGTAGGCCTGGCCGATCAGGTCGAACAACAACTCGGCGCCCGCCTTGCTGGCCGGGACGTAGCCCAGCTCGTCGAGCACCACGACGTCCTGCTTGGCGAGCTGGGATCGCAATCGCAAGAGCGACTTCTCGTCCCGCGCCTCCAGCAGCGTCGTGATCAATTCGGTCACGCGGAAGAACCGCACCTTGCGCCCCGCGAGGCAGGCCGCCTCAACGCGTCTATTTTGATGCAATCGCCCTGGCAGACGGCTGACTTTTTCAGACCAACTTCACCGGTTGCACATTGAGGAACTTCGCGTTTAGGCAGCGTTTGCCTTGACGCCAACCGCATCAGGAAACTCCAAGTCGGCGTCCCCCGCCGGGTGCGGCATGATCTGCGGGTCCCGGATCGGACTGGGGAGCGCCTCGGGCGGCTCGCCAAAATACTTGGGCTCGGCAAGACCGCTGGCCCCAGCGTCAAACTTGCCCAACTCGACCTTGTCGCGGGCCCATTGCTGCCACTGGGGATCAGGATGGTGCAAGGCGAGATCCGAGATCATGTGCTTCAGGTCGCCGGACTTCTCGCCCTGGATCATTCGCACCCGCACCAGATTGGCAAGCACCTCCGGCCGACCGGCGTCGCGGCTGAGCGCCATCGAGAAGTAACTGGTCGCCTCTTCGTATTTGCCGGCCCGCTCGTAGACGAGCCCCAGGTTGTTGTAGGGCTGGGGATGATCGGGCATTAGCTTGGCGGCGTACTGAAACTCCCAGGCCGCCAGATAGAGCTTGTCCTGCATGTAGTAGACCATGCCCAAGCTGTTGTGGGCCGGCCCGTAGCCGACGTCGGCCACAAGCGCCTCGTTGAGCAGCAGCTCCGCCTTGACCAGATCCTTCGGCCAGCGATAGTCCTCGATGAAGACGAGCGCCTCGGCGTGCTTGGCCGCGGCCGTCTCCTCGTCGCCCTGGCTGGTGGCCGCGACCGTGTGGTACTCGACCGGCCGGTCGTGCTTCCACAACGGATGCAGGCAGCCGCCGCTGGTCGCCAGCAGCAACAGGACCGTCCAGGTTGGTACGCGATGGCGCGGCATGCAGTTGGCCGGTCGGGGCGCATCGCCGGCGTCGTTTAGGTGGAGTTTGGGGCGGGATTCTTAGGTAAATAAACCAGATAGGTCAACGTCACCTCGACGTTCCAGGTCTCGGGCCCCGCGCTCTCGGTCGTTTGAAACGGCGCGACGATCCGGGCGCTGCTGACGCGCAACTGCTGCAGGTCTCCCTGCTTGAGTCGCGTCAGCCAGGTCGCTAGCTGCGCCAGCGTCACGCCGTCGAGCTGCACCGCTGTGGCGTGTTCCAGGTAGTCGGTTTCACCCACGCGACGGGGGGGCTGCGGCTCAATCCGGGCAATCTGCTGGATGCCGACCCCGGCCTCCTTCACGGCCCGCTCGATCGCCTCGGCCAACGCCTGCTCGGAACGCGACTCGCTGGCGGCTTGGTCGGGTCGGTCGCGGAGGATGCGAATCTGCGCGGCGAGGCCCGTGCAGCGCTGTAGCGAGGCTTGCGTTTCGCGAAACGCGGTGCGACGTTCGCCGTACCGCCACGCACACGCCCACACGGCCGTGCCGGCGAGGGTCGCCAGCAGCGCCAGTTGCAGTCGCGGCGAGACGCTCGCCCGAGAACTCACGGCTGGTCCTCCCCTGCGCCAAAGTCGGCCGTCAACCGCACGGCAAACCCCGCCTCCGCGAGTCGCTGCAAACGGGGCGCGGCCACGTCCCCGCCGGCGGCGCGCAATGCGGCGGCGAGCTTATCGGCGTCGGCGTTGCTGCGGACCTCGCCGGCCAGGTACACGTTCGCCCCCTCGATGCGGATCTCCGGCGCCCGATAACGAAGATCGGTCGGCAGCGCCGCCAGCACCCGCTGCAGCAACAGGTCGGCGTGGACGGCGGACGGCAGATGGGCCTCGCCGCGCGTCCCGGCGAGTTGTTGTTGGGCCGTGCGAAATCGGGCCGCCAAGCCGCGCTGCGGGACGGGCTCCTCGGGAAACGTCTCCTCAAACAGGTCCGCCAATTCCTCGTGCAACTCGTCGGTTCCCTGCTGGTAGGCGTCGCCGCGGAGCCACAGCGCGGCGCACACCGCGGCGACCAACAAGACGCCCGCCAGTTGCAGCCAGCGCGTCTGGCGACGCAGCGCGTCGAACGGCCGGCGTCCCGCTAGTTCGTCGCGGCGCAGATTGACAATCGGCTCGACCTCGCCCGCGGCGAGCGCATTGGCGACGCGCCGCAGCGCATCGTCCCAGGCGAACTCGTCAATTGGCATCGGCGTCAAACCGGCCGCGGTGAGCGCGGATTGTTCGGCGTCGCTCAATCCCAAGACCGCGCAGGGGCAGTCGCCGCCGCGGGCCAGCGCCGTCGCCACAGCCTCCGCGGCCAGCGGCCGCAGTTCGCCTCCGGCGAGTTCGCGCCACGCCCACAGCCGCCCGTCGCGCAAGGTGAACCAACTCGCCTTGGTCTCGCTGCGTCGCCACACGAACTCGCCGTCCGCGAGGAGCGCGCACTCGCGCTGCGCCGCTTGCAGGGCGAGCAGCGCCGCGGGCGCCACCACGGCGGGCGCCACGTCGTTGTCGTCCAGCGCCAGCAGCAGGTCCCGCAACGGACTCACCGGGACGGCGACCATGCTGGCCGCTTCGCGGTGGGCCACAAAGTCGCAGACGTAATCCTCGGCCGACCAGGGGATCGCGGTTTCCAATTCATAACGCAGCGCCTGCCGCTTCTTCAGCAGATTGGGGGTCGCAGGAATCCGGGCCGCCAGGCACCACTTGTCGGCCAGCGCGAGCAGGGGCGACTCGCCGCGCCAGCCGGCGGCGACCAGCGCTTCGCGCAGCGGTTCGGCCTGCTCGACCAACTGCTCCGGCGGAAACGTCTGCCGTTCGCTCGTTTCGCCCTCAACGCCAAGTGGCGGCAGCACCCGCCAGGCGTCGGGCGCCAGTTCAATGATCCAGCCGCGGGTCGTATGCTTGGCCATGCCGTCAGTTCCGCTCCCCGACCGGCAGCCGATGCTCGCCGTCGTCGCGCTCGATGATCACTTCGGCGGCCGTGATGCTCTTGAGGACGCCGTCGCGCTCATCGCCGGTGACCTGATCGCCGAGGCGTTTGATCTCCACGCGGCCGTTGGCCTGCTTCACGAATGCTTGGCTGTTGGCCCCCTCGACGACCGTGCCCACGATCTTCACCGTGATCGGCCGGACCTGCACGACGACCTTTTTGGGGGGCGGCGGGGGCGGATCGTAGAGAGGCCGGCGGAGGGTTTGCCGCCAAGCGGGGGACGCCGGATTAAGGGCGGTCGTCTCCGCGCCGGCGACCCTACTATGCCGTGTTGCTAGCGGCGTTGCCTCAATGTCGGCCGGCGGTACTTCCGTACGCCACGCAAGGGTTACAACGGCCGCGGCCACGCCGAGCACCGCCAACGCGATCCCCTGCATCAAGCGTTTCTTCGTGCGAAGTCGCATCCTATCGATAGCGTCCTGTATGTGGCCAGCATTGCGACGAGCAGTCCCTGCTTGGCAGGGTTTTTTATGCTGATTTCCACCACTACTTGGCAAGGGATACGGCCCAAAGCAATGCGCGAATAGTTCAGGACGTTATCGACGCGGCTCTGTGCGGCGCGGTGCGATGCGGTTGGTCGTGATTGTGGGTGGTGGGTCTCAACTCCTAGCCGATGCAAACAGTATAGCCCGAACCCATTGCATGCCGTATGCTCAAAGAGTGAGTTCATCTTTTCTGGGCGGATGAATCAAATCAGGGGGGACCATGGTCGAAGAACGTATCCCGACGCTTGCGCAGGCCGCCTGCAACGCGATGCAACAATGAACTTCGCCTGAGAACCGACTCGCAATCACGCCGCATGAGATTGGCAATGCGCCGGACGTGGTCAGCGCCGCAATGATCCTGGTTGCCATCGAAGGCGACGCCCCCACATACGATGAGGGTAGGTTCGCCGAGTTGGTGCACGCAACGTCCAGCCTGGACGGCGCGTTTGAATGCCGACTGGACGGCATCAACCTCAAGGTTCGGGTGCTTCAGAAATCCTGATTCGGGCGCCACAGAAGGATCACCTTGCGCAGGCGTGGCTGTGGGCGGAGATTCCACCGTTTTCGGCGATCGTCGGTGATTGACGAGGAAGAGCGAACGGAGGCAGGAATTCGACCGTAGTCCATGCCTCGCACCCCGGGGGGTGTTTGAGCGATCTTGCATGCGAGGTGCAGAATACATCAAAACTGTCGAAGTAAGAAGAAGCTTGCCCACGAATTGTTTGCTTCGGCCGAGTCGACGCCTGCAAGACTCAAAGTGTTAATAAGATACACCCGCTGACATCCACATTCACGCCTGCTGACGTGACTCACCTTTGGCAATCGCATTCAAACCGCTGCAATGTTTGGTCAAGCTCAGACCCATTCAGCAATCGACAATCCTTTACAAGCAATGTGGCTTTCTCGACGCTGCTCTTCGCCAGGAGTTCGAGGAGTATGTTGCAAAAACGTTCTGCCTGCTGCGGCGACCTATCTTTCAACCAAGCGGCCCATCTTTCGCCTGTGCCATCCGGGTACAGTGTTGAATAAAGCATCGCTGCATCTCCTCGCCCAATGTTTCGCGAGTACTCAAATGCGGGGATGTACCGATCGGAGTCGTCCAGGTCAGAACGAATTAGGTGATTGTCTAGTAAGTATTTTGACAACTCGGTGGATTGTACAGCCGAGGTAGGAGCCCCAACTTGCAGTCCAAAAAAAAATGTCCTCGAAGTTCGCCGGAGCGATAAATCACGGACGGACAATTCAAGTGCCACTCGATCCTGCAAACCAATGACAACAATCGATGCGATCCCAGCAACTGCCAAAAGCATTGCACGAGTGCTGAATCGCAGTTTCTTGTAAACTTCGCCCACGGTCTGTGTAGCTGCTCCTTTGGTGCAACTAAGAAGCACTTGACGTTATCGCTTACAGCCTTTGAGAATCGCGTGCTCAAGCAGTCGATACAATTCTGGGCAAAGCCTTCTATCCGCCGCTGGGTTTCCTTCCCACAGTTCGTCAGATCCATTGTGACTTGGGGGCACGGCAGAATTGCCGTACGAAGGGCGTGGCGAACTGGGATTGCCCTGTGCTCTGCATGTGTACAGCGCCCAACTGGAAGCGCTCTCGCTCATCGCCTCTTCAGTCATTACCAACCAAATATCTTCATCCCAGTTGAAATATCTATTGGTCTCTGATCCAGTGTAGCATCTCGCGCCAGCTTCACGGATTTCCTTGTACAACCATTCGCATTCTTCGTCTTCTTCAAGGTGTTGATCCCACCATGCGTGAAAGAACTCGTTATATACGTTTCCCCATTGCAAGCAGTCCGTGGGGCACAATTTGCCGTTCGGATCAAAATGACTTGGACGGAAAGTCATCGTATTCCACGGCGAGTTAGGGTAGTAGCGATTCCAATCGCCAGGTTCAATATTGCTATCGTTAGGCATTCCTGGCGGCGCTCCAAAGCCGGGTTCACCGGGGCGATAAATGGGGAGTGCGGACGCTACGGGGGCCATTCCCTCAGGATCAGAATAATTGACAGGCTGCGAGCCTGCATACTGGTAGAGGTTTTTGCTCTTGTCGCGATTGTATGCTGATGGGTCGCGACTCAGAAACCGACCCAAGTGAGGTGCGTAATAAGCTTTCACATCCTCAGCAACAACGGCACATGCTAACAACGCAATCACGATCGCGAACAATCTGTTCATCCTGAGATTCCTTTACCAAGATTGCCCGCTAAGCCAAGGCTCGGCGGCGGTGCCTTGCTGGGGAAAGTCGACGCCCTCGACGCCCTGAAACGGCGGCGAGGGTTTGTAGACGTCGTGAGGCTGCGGTGGTTGATAGCCGGCCACTTGAGGGTTCCAAGCCGGTCGCGGTGCGGACCGTGTGATGGTTGGCATCTGCCGGAAGCCCACCGCCTGCGCCAAGAATCCTTGATAGGCCGGATGCTTGGGGCTTCGCTCAGCCGCCAACGCATACGCCACCCGGGCCTCGGGGAGCCTGCCGGTGTCTTGCAAGCAGTGCCCGCGAGTCGCAAGAAATACGGCCAACGATTCTGGGGCGTCCAGCGACCTGAGATAGTGCCCCGCCGCTAGCTCTTGCTCGCTGATCGGTTTGGGCCACGTCGTGTAATACTCGTCGTCGAAGCTGCTCATTCCCTGATTGGTCGCTTCGATGTTGAATCGCTCTTCGCCCTTCTCCCAGCGGCAGAAGACGTGCTCCTTGGCCGTGACCAGAGAAACCGGGTAGCCGAGCCGCCGAGCGATGGCGGTATACAAAACCGGCATGGATACGCACGTCCCGCCGTTGTCGCTGCCGACCAGACCGTGGAGAAACAGGTCTTGCGACTTGGTGAAGTCGACTTCGCGAATGCGATCCGGGTTGTAGTGAACCTTGAAGTCCTGCTGGAGGACGGTGACCAACATCATCATTCGGTAGTACCCCTCGGAATTTTCAAACTCGGCGGGGTTCTGCCGGTACTTGTACAGATGCCGATCGGTCTCGCGCTTGACCTGTGCCGCCCATTTGTCGAGTCTGGCAAGGCATTGGTCGAGCTCCAGGCCCTCCGAACCGGGCAGCCCTTCGGCGCACCGCAAGTTCATCAACGCAATATCTTGCGGGGCGAGCTCATCGGCCGGCATCATCGCCAGTTCGCCGAGGGAAGGAAGTCGCGTATCGACACTCGCGGTTTCTGAGGGCGCCGTTTGCTGTGCAGCGGCAGAGCGGTCCGCGTTCCGATTGGCAAGAAACAGGAGAGACGCGACGGATGCACCCACTGCGAAGGCAAGACCCCGGCCACGCCAACGCCCGAGCGAACGGTCCGGCCTGCCCGCCATCGTCGGCGAGACGTTTGCAGCACGTTGTCCTTTCCGTCGCCGACCCACGCTCGCCTCGCTACAGAGTTGCAGACTGGATAAGACACTAGCTGCCGATCAGGATTATCTAGCTATAGTCGACTCGCTGCAAGTTTTTTTTCGCCTCAATTCATCAAAACTTCCTTGCGCCGTGATAGGCAATTTTTTCCAACTGAGGTAAACCTCCCAGACTACCAATGAAACGATATCAAACCATCAGGCGTGCGCGTCTGGCGGTCGCCGGCAATCCACAGATGATACCACCGTCGCCCCTGCGCGTCCGCCAGTTCCAGCCACAGCGAATAGCAAGTCGACTCGTCGCTCAGCACGGCGCGGAGTTTGAGTTGCTCGGAACGGCGCAGGTCGAGCGATTCCAGGAATGCCGGCAACAGCAGATCCTCCTCGGCCGCTCGCCGCGACTTGATCGCATCGCTCGCCGCATCGCGGCCCACCGCGCCAGTGACGACGTGCATCAGCGTGGCGTCGTCGCAGCGACGGAGGTTCGTCTTGCCGTCGCCCCAGCAGGTGATCCGGTCGGTGGCCGCCAACAACCGATCAAAACCATCGGCCTGCGACAACACCGCGGCCAACGAAAACAGCTGTCCCCAGGTCGAAAACGTCTGCCGGCGGAGCTTGGCCGTGCGACTAAGATCGGGTCGCGGCTCCAGCGGCAGCTCGGTCGAGACGAGCGTCAACAACGCGCTGCGAAACTTCTCCGGCTGCTTGGCGTACAACGCGTTGAGATTGAGCTTCGCCTCTTCGTCGGCCAGACGCACTCGCATGCGATACCCGCCGACGATGCACTCGGCGACCGCCGATCGCGGTGCGGGCCATCTTGGGGAGCGTCCCTCGGCGTCCTCCCAGGCGATGAACCGCTGCTGGGCGTCGTCCAGCAGCGTCTGCTGACAGCTCGCGGCCGCCCAGCGTCGCTGCAACTCGGCTTGCGCTTGCTGCGCCGCCAGGGCGCGCTGCAGACTCTTCCGCGCCAGGCCCGCCTCCGACAGCGCAGCGACGACGATGAGGACCAACACCATGATGAGCACGTAACCGTCGCGCCGCGGGGGGCGCTTACGGCGTGCGGCAGCGATGCCGAAACAACGGCGCATGGCTTTCCTCCCCCCAGAATTCGATCACCAGGCCGTCGGCCAGCGGCTGTTCGCGACCATCGCCCGGTTGCAGCACGACCGTGTCGTGAAGCGCGGGCTGCCCCGACGCCGCGGCCATACTCGCCACGGCGTCGGGCGGCGTCATGCCGACGCGGATCTCCGTCACGCCCGCTAACGTCAAGTTGTTCGTCGCCGGGGCGAGACTCGCATCCCCGGCGATTTCGCTGCGGACCAACCACGGTCCCGCTTTGGTCGCGCGGATGGCATAGACCACGCCCCCCCGCAGCCAAGTCGCCGTGCCGTCGCCGGCGCGACCTCCATAGCCCGTCAAGATAAGTTCGCCGGCGGTTGTTTGATAGGTTCGCGCGTTGGCCAAATCATTGTCGAGCAAGGCGGCCAGATTGCGCTGCCACGCCGGCCCGGAACTGCGCATCTCCAACGCCCGCTCCGACGCCTTGAGCCCCCGCAGCACGCCCAGCAACGCGGCTATGAGGATTGCCGCCAGCACCGTGGCGACCAACACTTCCAGCGCGGTCAATCCATCGCGACGTCGGGCGTTCATGGCCAGCCCTCGTCGCGACCGCCGCTCGGTTCGATCAGTTCGACAAATGCCAGCGTCTCGCCGCCGCGCAACGCGGGATCAAACACTTCGATTCGCAGCACGGCCGCCCCCCACGGCGTCAGTCCCGGTTCGTCGCGGAGCGTCGACCGCCATTGCAATCGCGGATCGCCCGGCACCTTGCCGCGGGCCAGTGACAGCTCGCCGTTGACGCCGCTGGCGCGCGCCTCCAACAGCCCGTCGAGCGCGGTGATCGCCTGCAACCGGCGTTCGGCCGTGCGATATTGTCCCGCGGCGCGGCGATGGGCCGTCAGCACGGCCGTCAGCAGCGTCCCGACCAGCAGGACGCTCGCCACCACCTCCACCAAACTGAACCCCGTCCTACGGGTCGACCAGGTCGAGCGCGGCATCCCACTGGCTTTCGGATTCGAGGGGGGTGAATTGTCCCGAGCCGCCCGCCACGATCAGCCAACTCTCGCGCTCCCCCGGACCGACCAGGTGCAAGCCGTACGTCGGCGAGACGCCCGTGGTGGCGAAGGGAATCTCGATCACGGACTGGCGGCCCTTGGCGCCGGCGACGCGAATCTCTTCCAGCTGGAGCCCCGCGCCGAGCGACTCCCAAGGGCTGGCAGATTTTTTGTCGCCGAGGTAGCGCTTTTGCAGCCGGCCCTCCGCGCGGTCGATCGCCAGCAGCGCGGGTCGCCGGCGACTCCGCACGTACTGCCGCAGGTGCGCGTCGACCGCCTCCAAACGCGTGACGGCCGCGGCGGCCGACGCGTTGTGGGCTACGGTCGACCAGCGGATCGCCGCGGTCGCGGTCACCAGCGCGGTGATCGTCACTACTAGCAGCAGTTCCAGCAGCGTAAATCCGCTCCGAACGGCGCGCGGCGAGACCGGCATGGCGTCAGCCTCGCTATTGGTCGATGTCGGCGCTGGTCACGTCCTGATCGGCGCCCTCGCCCCCTTCTTGCTCGTCGGCGCCCAGGCAGATGACGTCATAAGGGGCGTTCTGGCCCGGGTTGCGGTAGACGTAGGGGTTGCCCCACGGGTCCTGCGGAAGTTTTTTTACCAGGCCGTCGGGGAACTCGTCGGACGGCTCGACCAACACCTTGAGGCCCTGGTCGGTGGCGGGGTATTTGTCGTGGACGGTGTAGTACGTATCGAGCGCCTGGCAGATCTTGGCGATGTCCATCTCGGCCACCGCCCGCTTGCCCCGAATGAGATAGCTCCGCACGCTCACCGTCGTCGCCCCGGCCAACAACCCAATGATCACAATCACGACCATCAACTCCACCAGGGTGAAGCCGCCCCGCTCGCGCAGCGAACGCGCCGGTTTGATCTCGCGCCCCGCGCCCCGCAACTCGCGCCTCTCAAAGCACATTCCCCGCCTCCAGGATTGGCAGCACCGTGGCGAACAGAATAAACCCGACCAGCATGGCCAAGCCGACAATCAGCACCGGCTCCAGCAGCGTCGCCAGCCGCATCGCCATCGTCGAGGCTTGGCGATCGTAGTTGTCGGCCAGCCGTTCGAGCATTTCCTCTAGCTTACCGCTTTGCTGACCGACGGTGAAGATTTGAACCACCGTCGGCGGGAATTCTCCGGTCGATTCCAACGCCGGGCCGATCTCGCGGCCCGTTTGAATCGCTTCACGCGCCGCGTTGGCGGCGTCGCGGAGGATGACGTTCTTCAGCGACCGGGCGGCGATCTCCAACGCTTGCACCAACACGATCCCGCTCTTGAGCAGCGTGGCGGTCACCAGCGACAGCCGGGCGAGCTCTTGTTTGCGGGCGAGTTGGCCGATCAGCGGGAGTTTCAGTAGCAGGGCGTGCCACTTGCGGCGGCCGCGGTCGGTGCGCAGCGCGGCCAGCAGGCCGATTGTCGTGATTGCCGCGCCGCCAAACAGCAGCAGGCCGTGGCCGCGGACGAAATCGCTGGCCGTTTTGAGAATCTTGGTCGGCCAGGGGATCGGCTTGTCGGCCTCCAACAGGTTGTCCAGCAGCATCGGCACGACGACCGTCATCAAGAACACCGCCACGCCGCAGCTCAGCACGAACACGACGACTGGGTAAAAGAGCGCGTTGGTCACGCGGTCTTTGAGTTGCTGATACCGCTCGCTGAAGTTGGCCAACTGGTCGAGCACAGCGTCGAGCGTGCCGGAGTTCTCGCCGACCTCGACCATGTGGATCGTGAGCTCGTCGAAAGCTTGCGGTTGGTCGCGCATCGCTTCGGCCAGGCTGGCGCCTGCGGCAATGCGGTCGCGGAGGATGAGCAGGCCGTTTTGAAAGGCGCCCGTCTGTTGCTGGGTGATCGAGTCGACCGCGTCCAAGAGCGGAATCCCCGCCGCCAGCAGCGTGCTCAGCTCGCGGACCATTGCGGTCCGCTGCGATGAGAATCGGCCACGACGCCAAACTCGCCGCCGCCACGCCGGCGTCGCCGCGTCCTGGCTGACGAGCGATTCGACCTGCAGGCCGCGAGACCGCAACAACTCCCGAGCCGCTCGCGCCGAATCGGCGGCGATCGTGCCTTCGACGCTTCGCGAGGGATCGCTGGCGGCTCGGTAGGCGTAGACGGCCATGGTTCGGAAAGCCGCATGGGGGTGTGTGCCGCTGGCTCTCTCTTAACGGCTTGCTTGGGCGGCCTCACCGGTGGTGTACGGCGACAATTGGAAGGTCTGTTTCCGGACGGCCGAGGCTGGTTTCGGGTGGGGATTGTCGAAGGCCATTGGCAGCGCAAGTATTTGCACCTCACGAACTAATCTGACATAAACTCAGCAAACTTAGGTGCCGCAGTCACATGGCTCGCTTTGTTGATCGTCAGGTACTCCCGTATGTCCGAAAGCGGGGTTTCCGGACTAACAGCACCAACTTGGCCGTTGGCAAATAAGAAATAGACCTGCTGACTCTTTCCCACGCCAATAGCGTCTCCCAAAGTTGAACCACCCGACGTGAGGTCCGACAAACTGAGTTCCTCGGGCTGCATCCAGTGGCTCCCTCGAGCTGGCGCTGTGATCGCAAGTACAATCCATGGCGGCAAATTCCGCAATGGCACGCCAAGTTCCATGGCCGTGTCATCGTCGTTGCTAACAATTGCCTTTATTCGCAGCTGTCCGCCGCCACCGCAAACGCCCGCTGCATCTATTGTGTCAAAAATCGACGGTGCATGCCGAATTGCTTCGTTTTCTGAGCTATCCCATGGCTTGTCTACGTCAAAATCCAAACCCACGGCCACAATGAACGGATGCACCTGAAATCGCCAACTGCTTATTGGGCTGTCAGACTCATCGAGTCTAATCGGAGACGGCACCGCACCATGAGTTTCATCGTAGTCGCGGATGCCGCGCCAAACCTCGTGGATTTGCCATCTATTGTTCGCATCGACTGCCTTGTTTCTCGCCCTGCAAATCAGCCCGACGCATAGGCCCGCAAAGATCACGATTGCAGCTACGGCATACGCGACAGTATATCGATAACGCCGTACGGATTCCATCGATTTCAATGACTCCGAATTTGCGACCGCTTCATGCTGCCAGGAGCAGTGAGTGATGGATACTGCTTCAACTCGACCGAATTCCATGCCATCCATGGTCCCAATACGGCATTGCAGTACCAATCGCCCCAACAGCCAACACGACCAACTTTTGTCAGCCTGCGTCTACATCATCGCTCCGGCGTAGAGTGCGATTTTATCCGAACTCCTATCGTTAAATCAAGACGGCGATTCGAGTTAGTGGGGATAGGGAAAAAGATCCATTTGATCCCCTCCCCCCCCAATTGGTACATGCCAATCAAGTGAAGGGAGAATAGGCTTCGGCCCCAAACCCCCTCTCGACGGACATTTGCAATCTGGCACGACGCAAAACGTTGTGTTCCTCGTCTTTGATTCAGGCAAAGGGCCGACTATTACGTGTGCGTTGGGAAAAGCGTGATCCATGCGCTCCCAATAGCAATCTTTCGTGGACGGCCCTTTCCAGTCGGGTGGACAATGCAGCGTAATGTAATCAAAGCCGTTACTCCCAGGGTAGTGACCGCCCACGACACAGCCTGGCCCTCGATTCGGGTCAGGTTTTAAAGGCGCATTACTTTGGAACGCATATATGCAAGGCTTATTCTTCCCGTTCCCCTCCATCTGATCCAACCGCTGCAATGCTTGTTGCAGATTATCAAAACACTCTGTTCCGGGCGCGTTGGGGGGGAGAGAGATATTGCCGCCGATACGTTCACATGCAAGCCCGACGCACCCTCTATGTACTTCATTGGCGTGGCACTCATTCGGGTCTTCCCACGGCCAGAGGAAACTTGGCGGGTATAGATGCCCCGGGGGCAAATAAGGATATTTATCGACAGGCCATCTTTCCGTGGAATCGTCCAGTCCAAATGGATCCAAAGTTCGAATGGGATCTCCTGCCGGATAAGAATAAAGAGATAGCTGGCCGGACAAATAACGGATTGGGTCACGGCCAATAAATCGCCCTAATTGCACGTGCAAAAAGCGATGCCGATTGAGTTGCAACCCCGTCACCGGGTCAAGTTCCCGTCCGGTGTACAGAATCTCATTGTCGACATCCGTACCAGTCGCATCGACGCTCCATTCGGCGACCGGGTCTTCGACATCAACATCGCCGTGCAGCACGGTCACCTCGCCGTAGGGCGTGTAGGCGTACCGCTCGACGACGGCGCCGCTCGTGTTGGCCAGGGCCGTGACGTTGTAGTTGGCATCCTGCAGGTAATACAGCTTCTCTTCCAAGCCGTTGTGGCCCGTCGTTCCGGGGATGTAGTCCTTGTTCTTGTCGCGGAAGCGAACGGCCACGGCGTCGATGTAGTACGGGTGATAAACGTATTGTACGTCGATGCGAGCATCCTTGCCAATCTCGCCGACGCGCTCCTCGACGACCTGCCACTTGTCATTGTAGTAGTAGTGCCGGATTTCGTCGTTGCCGTTGGTCTCCAGCGTACCGTTGCCGTTGGTGTCGGTATGGCGAACAATGCGCCGGTTGAGTCCGTCGTACTCATTCGCCTGCGCGACATTCGATGCGCTACGTTTTACTTGAACAAGCCGATTCCAGGCATCCCACACGAGAATGCGGCCGTTCGACGGCTGTCCCGGTTCGGGCATCTCGGTCATATTCCCAGCCGCATCGTAGACGGGGTCAAACCTATTCGACCCCCCGATTCCTAAGACGATCGACTGACCGGCGGCGTCGCTGTGGTCGTCGTTAACGTCGATTTCATTAGCCCGATTGTGCGTGCGAAGCTCCAGGAAATCGAACGACGGCGCGCCGCCCGTCCAGGCGCTGTCCTGTCCGAACTGCGTCCAGTTCCCCAGTGCATCGAGGGTCCACGACTGGAACATTCCGTAGCTGCCGGCCGACCCCTCAGTCATCCCCGCAAGCCGAAGCAGTCCGTCATAGCTATACGCTTGATCGCGTTCGTTGCTGCTGTAGAGGGTCGATGGAATATCGCGACTCAAACGATTGCCCGCGTAGTCGTACGTGTAGTTGAAACGGTCGATCGCCGTCTCGGAGGGCGGTTCCGTGACGTATTTGTCCCATTCTTGAATGCGAGTCCGCCCGAATCGATCCCAACCGTTGTAGATGGTCGCACCGGCGCTATCGCGATTCACCATCGATCGCCGCAGTTCAGGAACTACGTAGTCGACGCTGACGACGCGCGAGATTCCGTTGTACTGGTAGTCGACGGTGCGGGCAGTTGAACCGCCCGCGGGCTTATACGCCAATGCGGACACTCGGCTGAGTCGGTCGCTGAGCAGATCGTCGTCCGACCAAGCGTTGATAGTGCCGGAATCGTTGCAGACGAGCGACAGGATGGCAGAGTCCGGAAACACTTGCTGCGCCACGCGGTTGCCGGCATGGTAGACATTGCTGGTGACATTTGAATTGCGATACACGACGTACTGCGGCGAGCCCGCTGTTGCATGTTCGTGATGCTGTATCTGCCTCCAGAACGCCTGACTGACGTTGCTGCCGCTGCCCGTGTAGTACTGAATCCACAATCCATTGGCGCGGGTCCCCGTGCCGTCGGAGCTGCCGTAAGAGTAGACGTTCTTCAACTGACCAAGATCATTGTACTCGCGTTTGATCGATTGAATCGAATCGTCCAACTCGTCCAGATTCAGCGACGCCAACGTGCCCAAGGCGCCCGTTGCCGAATCCAGTTGCAATTGCCGCCGGCTGTTATAGGAATAGGTGTGCTTCACCTGCCGCTGGTCCGTGACGGTGGCGATCGATCCGTCCAAGTTGTAGGTGCGCTTCACCTGATCTGTGCCGCTGCTGGTCGTGTCGCTTGAGTCGGGATAGATCGTCTCGGTAACCAGCGAGGCATTGTGTGGGTCTTCGTACAAATACTTGGTTGTTTGCACCGTGCTGTTTGAGTTGTAAGCACTGAGCGTGACAACCTGCCCAAGTCCGTTGTACTCCCAGCCGGTCTCTCGATTCTCGTCGGGGCTGCTCGAATTGCTCGTCGCCGGGTTGAAGGTCCCGTCGTGGTTCTCGACCACGTACGTCCGCCGCCCCAGGTCGTCGTAGAAGGTGCTGGTGCGGAGTGTTCTCGTGTCGCTGCCATTTTTAGCAACACCAGAGATTACAGACGATTGGCGGCCTGCGTCGTTGTATTCAGACTTGGTAAGCAAGGCGTAGCCGTCGTAGACCGCCGCCGTCGTCCATGTCGGTGCCGTGCCGCGACTGGGGAGTGAGGTCGTCAACGCCCACGAGTCGGCCGACGACGACCCGTCGCCCGAGCCGTAATCGGCCGACGTTTCCAGCCGGTCGGCTTTGTCGTACCAGGAGTAACTTGTTCGACGCACGTGATTTGCATCGCCAAAAACAATCCCGGACTCGCCGGCGTCGAGCTCCAAGCTATGGGTTTCGATCACGTTGCCTGCGTCATCGTAGACCATGTGCTCGATGTCAATCACGCCCCCGTTGCCACTGCCGGTCTCCATTCCCAAGTCGACGCCGTCGGAATGGTCGCCTGGCACGGGCGCCGGTTCGGCGTAGGCAAATGCGCCCGACGAGTAGGGAGACGACGGCGCATCCTTGACCGTCCGCACCTGATACTGACGGCCGACGCCGTCGTAGGCGTACTCGGTGTTCGCCGCGTAGAGATCGCCTGTACAGACCAAACGATTGTTGCGGTCGTAGTAGTTGTCGACCTGGAAGTGCTTTGTGGTCTCGGCTCCGGGGTAGCGGTCCGTGCGGTAGACGCGGCCCAGCTTGTCGTAGTGCGTCTGGATCCAATGGTGTCGATCGGTCGCGGTGGTCGTGTAAGAATTGTAGCCGTCGCCGGTGACCACGCTGGTCCATGTCAGCGCCGATACATACTGCGCCTCGGCCGTCGTCCGGCCCATCCAATCGAGATCGTAGACCATCTGCGGCAAGACATTGCTCGTGCTGCCGTCGGTATATTGGCGCGAAACGCCACGGAGATGTCCGCGATAGGTGCGATGGTACGTCGTATCCGTATGAACCGTGGTCGTGTGATAGGCGGTCGACATCGTGACATGGGAATCGCCGATCCCGCCGGAGTCGTACTCTGTCTTGCTCATGACAGCGTACCCGGACGGCAGTGCTCCCGACAGGTCGGCATAGTCGGTCGGCAGCGTTCCGCTGATCACGGCGACGCGCCGCTCCACCGGGCGGCCGAGCACGTCAAACAGCGTAACGTTGGCCTGGAATGTCGTGCTGGTCGCGTCACGGATCGTCGCCCCGACGCGCCCTTCTGCGTCGTAGAGATAGCGAGTCGAGTAGTAGTCGTCGTACTCAACGTAGGATGAGCCGCCGCTGACATCGTGGTAACTGCGCGTCTCGACAAGACGCCCCAAATCGCCGTCGTAGATGTATTGCGTGTACTGAGAGGTTTCACTGATGTCAACAACGGGCGACCCGCTGAGGGAGGTCGTTGAAGTGACTCGCGAACTCCCGACGGGCAGCGCAAACCGAGAGCACATCCGACCGAACTCGTCATATTCCGTGACTTGCGCTGGCAGTCCCGTTTCGCTAGCGACACTGTCCCAATACGGGAAGCGAATAACACGATCATGGCCGCTGGAGAGGGCCTGGTAAGCCGTGTAGTGTCTGACGCCGCCCTGGACATTCAGAGGACTGAGTTCGTTTCGCAGGATCGTCCTGCCCAACTCGTCGTATTCGTATTTAGTTACGATGCTCAGGGGGAGGGGCAGGGTGCTCTCGCGCTGAAGATCAGTCGGAACCGTACCCGACCAAGCCAACCAATTGCCGCCCGTCGGCGTTGACCATTCAGAGGGGAGCATGGTTGTGCCTGCATCACGCGAGATGTATGCCAGTTGGCCTGTATTGGGAGCGTACGAGTAGTAGGTCGCATACCCCTCGCCGTCCTTCGAAAAACGAAGACGCCCCTCCTCGTCAAAGTACTTGCCCACCGTGGTTTGCGGGCCGCTTGTCCCGGCGCCATTCTCACCCGTTGGCACCTTTTCAAACTTCGTCGTCACTTGCTGGATCTGCGTGTCGGCCGAATCGTAGAAGTCGTACTCGTAAACGGTCGCGAGCCTGGATGAGTCGTTTCGCGTCGTCACTTGCTGTGGGTACTCATAGGTGGCCAACGCGCGATCGAGCGGCTGGTCGTCGGAGCCATCGCCCCAATCGGTGGCGGACACGTAGTGAGCCGGTTGGCCGTGGCCATTCTGGATTCGCAAGCCCGTTTGAAGCCCCTGGTCGTTGTCGTACTCATAGACGTAGATCACCCCGCCGCCGTTGAGCACACTGTTATCGTTCGTCCAGCCCGTGTTCGTGCCGTCGCGATTTGTCTCTTCGTCGTCGAACGGGTCGAGAAACTTCTTGAGGTCTTCGTTATTCACGACCGTATAGGCCGAGGGCATTCGCATCTCCGCAACGCGATGCTTAAGGTGGGGCGAATCACCCGCGTCATTGAAGTCATTATCGTTGTTGGCGTCGGCGTCAACGTACGTCCACGCCCGACACCAGCACTTCAGCGCCTGTTGCATTTGCTCGTTTGTCTCATGGGGGTTTTCAATGAGCACTTCGCGTAACAGCCGGTTGTAGTCGTTGAGTCCGTAGATTTTGCGGTAGAGTGGATACGGATCGCCCTGGTTGTCATAGGCGATTGTGTCCTCGATCACGAGGTGCGTCACCTCGTTAACGTCATTTGGCGTGGACGCCACATGCCAGTAATGGAATAGATAACCATTGTCGTAGGCACCTTGCCACTTGTCGAGATAGTAGTAGTTACGTGAAATGCGTCCTGAGTTGCCGCCGCTACAAGCCGAGCATCCTGCCGAACTGCCAATGTGTTCTGTTCGTACGCGATAGTCATGCGCCTCTTCGATGTAATTCCCTCCGCCGTAGGCGTCCTCCAGATCTTCCTGGTCTTCTGGGTCTGCTTGCGTCCAGATCGTGTTAGCGAAGGATGTATCATAGTCCCCGTAATCCCCTATCTCCGGATCAAGATCATAGGGATCGGGAAAGTAGTATTCGAAAGCTCTTGAGGCAAAGTCGATGGGCGTCTTGCCACTGATGGCGTCATCGTCGTCGAGGGCAAGCAGGTCTTCCGGCGCGGAGGCCGACGTTGCTTGCATTAGCTGGAAGACGTCGCCATGTTCATAAACCGCTTTGACGACTCCTTGTATGATACCTGGCGCGTAGGTAGGTTCCGGCAGGCCTGTGTAGTAGCGATATTGCGTGTAACGTACGCTGTAGCCCCCAGATGAATCACGGATGGACACCTTGACTTGGACGAGGTCGTTGGCGCCGCCGAGCCCAGTCCCTGGACTGGTGACGTCGTTCCAATAGAGGTATTCGGCCTGCATCAACAGCGTGCTGCTAGGCGTATCGGTCCGGACTTCGACTTTGGCAATCTTCTCGGTGAGCGTTGCGTGGTAAGTGTACACGATGCTGCGGGGCACAATAGTTGCCTGAGGCGCCGGTGTCGTTATTACGGTAAGACGCCCGGCACTGTCGTACGCGAGGGACCATCCCGGCCGGCCGGTATCATCGAACCACTGCCGGGTGGTGATCAGCTTCAATCGCCCCTGCCAGTTGGCATTGATTGAAGAATGAAAGTCGTAGAAGACGTAGACGCGGTCAGTATAGAGTTCCCTGACGATGAACTCGTGGTTGGCGATATCATCGATAACAGTCACGTTCCAGTCGGGAGGCACTGTGTAAGTCGTCTCGGTGCCGCTCGTGTTCGTGTTGCCTTGGATTAATCTGGCAGTGCCGGAGGCGCCAACGCGGAGTTCATAGTCGGCGGCGGCTGACCCATCATCCAGGTAGGACGCGCCCGAAGAAAAATAGGTGAATTCGGAAAACGGCTCAATTATTCGCATGTTGGCCATTCCGTCGTACCAATGCGTACCGAGTCGCGTCGCCGAGCCGTAATCGGGCGACACGTGCCGATACGTTCGCCGCTGCTGCCAAACGCCCCAAGGTCCGGGAAGTTCCAGATCAATCGCCGACTCGTACACCGAGCCCTCGCGCAGGTTCACGGGGTTGCCTGTGTAGGCACTTCCGGTGCTCGCCATAGGTATGCGGGGACCGCCACCAAACCCGCCGCCACCAAACCCACTGCCACCAAACCCACTGCCACCAAACCCACTGCCACCAGGACCGGGGGCAAAGCAGTACTCACAGTCGTCACACGGGGGCGGGGTCGGCGGATTCGTGCTGGGATTGCCGCCACGGACATACGCAGACAGGGCCGTCGCGAGGACGACGCTCAACAGCGCTGACGCCGCCGCGGCTCTACGAGTGGCGCGCCGGTGGATTGGTTGAACGGACAGTCGGTTGAGGGTTCGCATTCGCTTCATCATCACGTCCCTATTGTTATCGATACTTCGCTGGTCGATTTCGTGCCGTTGGCGGGCAGCGACGTCGGGACCGACAGCCGCCCACGCCAAGCAAATGCCTGCGCCCGTCATTCCGCGGCGCTATCCAGGATCTGCTGATACCGCGCGACTTGAGAATCGTCGCCTCGTCGCAACGCTTCGTCGCGAAACCGATCGATGGCCGACAAGTAGGCGGTTCGAGCGAGTCGTGCGCTTTCAGCTTGTCGCTGCTGTCGCAGCCGTGCAATTTCGTCACACTGCTCTTTCCACGCGTTGACTGTCGCGTCGGCGAAGACGCCGCCCGCTTCTTGAAGCGCCGCATTGGTCTTGGCAACGTGATTTGTCGCCGCGAGCCGAGAGAACTTCTCGACGTAAGCACGCTCTAACTGGCCCATGTCACTGGCAGCGTCCTGCGCCGTCTCAATCCAATCCATTCCCCGTAGAAAGTACTCGTCGTGACCGCTGCTGGAGTCTGTGGCCGCAGACGCCTCAGCCGCTTGCGCTCGGGCTAGGCGCCAATTGAGAGACGTCCCATCCAACTCTGTATGATCCGCGACTTGGTCATCGAGGTAGGTGATCCAGTCCAGAAGTGCCGATCGTGTAGGCGTGTCTCCCTCCTCCAGCACCGCACGAGGAGGAACTGTCGTCTGTTGCATGCTCTTGGCGTAACTCAACACATAGGCTGCTGGCAAGACGCATTGATCATCCGATGACGTCAACCAACGATCTTGCAGGAGTTGGCAGTGACTCGGCAGTTGTCGCCCCAGCATCTTGCCAAATTCCCAATACGGCCGACGATTCGCCGCAAAGAAATCGGCAGCGATCTCTGGGACGACGTTCGTGTGTTCGTTCATCCACGCGCCAACAAAATCCAATGCCGTTTCCTCCGCTCCGAAGCGAAGGTACGCATACAACGCGACGCAGTCGTCGGGGCGAAGGCTCCTCAAGACCTCCGGCCGTGCAGCAAGGACCTCCGAGAGCCGTTCCCGCTGCGCCGACGAAAGGTTGGCTATCGCCGTCGGCGACGCGATCATAGCGTAGCGCGTTGTGCACGCGGCACAGGCCGCCAGATACTCGTTGTCGCTCGTCAGCTGAACGAGCCTTGCCGATAGTCGTGCCTTGAGTTCCTGATTCTGCCCAGCAATCTCGGACGGATTCGCGACGACAAAATCGATTTTTCTGACTTGACGATCAACGCGTCTTTGCTGAGCCCCTTGCTTCCAGCGAAATGTCACGTCGAGCTGCGGTCGCCCCTCCGGCCCAGAGAGCGCCTCTGGCGGGACCATGCCTTGACGAATCCCGGGGCCCTTCCAGAGCAGGATCGCAGAAGGCGCTTGCAGCGCATCAACCCGCTTGCAGGCGAAGGACATCTTGACGCGGAGCGCAACCAGCTTGCCAGCCACGAGTGCGACCGGCTCCGCGCTTGGCCGCCATTCCACCATTGAAATATGTCGAAGTTGCCGGAAGTCTCCCTCACCTTCCTCCGTATCGGCAGAGACGTCGGCAGGCGTCTTCAAAACTTCCTGACCGTCAATCGACACGGTCATCGCGTGCCGGACCCAATCGCGTCCGCCCCGATTGACGTTGATGGGCGAGACCGAGAAGACGTACTCGCCGGAACGAGGCGCGACCACAGTACCCGTCCACGACGCCGTGAACTCCAAGATATCAGCTCGGTTGGACGACAAACGATCGAGGCACCACAAGAGCTCATCAATCGTTAAACTCTCGATACTGCGGGCTTCAATCCACTGCTCCAATTTCTTGTGACCCCCGTCGGCCGACAGCCCGGACGCGGTCTCAAGGTCGAGTCGCTCGCGAAGTTGGGTAATGCCGAGGCGCTCAAGCTGTGCATGCACAAGCCCCAAGTCGTCGCTGGCGATACGATCTCTCAAAACACTTCGAAGAGCGTCCGTCTTGCCGACATCGACACCTGGCGGTCGCCGATCACCGAAGAGATTGACAAATTTCGCGACTACTGCCGGGTCTTCATCGGACGCGAATTCAGGTTCGGCCAGGAACCGCCTCCATGCAACTTCGGCCACATGGGACGCTGACGAGTCTTGGGCGTCCTTCAAATAGCCCTCGGCGGCCGTTGCGAAGGCCGCCGCATCGAGTGATTCCCAATCGATTGTGCCGCCGCTGGTCGTCTGGGCGCGGCCAGACGTGACAATGCCAATAACGATTATGCAGACGAACCAAGAAAGACGCGTCAATCGCATGATTCGGCACCTTTTTCAACGACAGCGCACACCGGCAGCGCAAACGACAATTGCGAGTCCAAATCGGAGCGCCAAGACAACGCTCCGGAAGCCACTTGAGAATACTTCGTCCGTTCCGCCTGAAGAGGGCGCCGAGCAAGGGCGTCAACGCATCAGCGTGATCACCCGCGTTCGGCTGCGTGGGTTTTACCGTACGCCGCAACGTTGTCAACGAATTTTCTTATTTGTGAGATGAAGAACAGTTCGTGCGCGAGGTGGCGCCGCGACGCAAAGCATTGATCCGCATGAGGCTTGCGTCGATTGGCAATGCAGAAGTTTTTTTCGATGCCGTTGTTTCGCTGAGGCAGTAGGGGGGAAAGCACCAATGGTCCAATTGGAAGCCTCCTGGGCACGCGTTCTCGACCACGACGCGAGCCTTGCCCCCCGCGAGTGGGGTGTTCGCTAGCGAGGCGCCGATCATCGATTATTGATCGCTGCGCCAAGAATCAATGACGCAAACCACCCAACCTGCCACCGAGCTTGCCTGACCGGTCTGTTCAGGGCCGGCTGTTGGCGGCAGGGTGCGATTGACCGCCGCCGCCGCGCTTTGCTAGCCTCCGCCCACGGTGTTTCTCCGCGAGTGCCGCTCACGCCGCAATCGCGTCCGTTTTCCCTGCGATCGTATGCCGATGTGCCAACTTCGCCGGCGACGACTTCAAAAACTTCGCACCATTGCGATGTGCGCAGGGCTCCTGCTCGTAATGGGGGATATCGCTCACTCGCAAGCCCCTCCCCCGGCAGAGGGGCAAGTCCAACTGAATCTCCCCGACCAGGCCGAAGTGACGCTGCTGATCGACTACGTCAGCAACCGCCTGGGGGTAAAAATCCTCTACGATGAGCAGGTCGCCAACAAGCGGATCACGATCAAGGCGCCTGAACAGATCCCCATCGATTCTTTGTTGCCGGTGCTCGAAAGCGCCCTGAAAATCAAGGGTTTTGCGCTGGTCGATGCGGACGTGCCCGGCTGGAAACAGATCGTGCCGGTGAAGGATCTCTCCCAGATCGCCCAACCGACCGCGCCGGGCGCCGCCGCCCTGGCCGACCTGGAGAAGTCGACCGCCGTCACCCAGGCGTTTCCGCTGAAGTTCGTCGATCCGGCCAAGCTGGCGACGATCGTCAAGCCGTTTCTCACGGAGACGGGGGCGAACTCCATCACGATCCCCGAGCGCAAGCTGCTGATTATCACCGACTACGCCGGCAACCTGCAGCGGATTGCCAAGCTGATCGAAACGATCGACCAGTCGGGCCCCCCCAGCGAGTTGGAGTTCTATGAAGTGAAGCACCTGGAGGCGGGGGCGCTGGCGCAGCAGATCCGCGAGGTGCTGGCGGCCCGCATCAAGACCGACCCGGGCGCCGTCGCGACCGCTCCCTTTGAGATCAGCCACGACGAACGGACCAACCAACTGTTGATCGTCGCGCCGCAGTCGCTGTTGGAGCAGATCCTGAAACTGGCCCGCACGCTCGACGTGCCGCTGGGCGTGCGGACGCAAGTCTATGCGTTTCGCTACGTCGCAGCCGAACGGATCGACAAGCTGGTGAAGGAGTTGTTCGACCCGCTCACGATCGAGCGGCTCTATCGCTCAGCGGTCGACGGCGACGATAACCTGCTGATCGTGACCGCCCCCGAGACTATCCACGAGCGGATCGGTTGGCTCGCCAAGGAGATGGACGTCGAGAGCAAGCGTCCCGGCAGCTCGGTGCAGTTTTACAAACTGAAAAACGCCAGCGCCGAAGAGGTGCTGGCGACGTTGCAGTCGATCCAGCAGACCAGCGGCTACTCCAGCACGTACAGCTACTCCAGTCAGATGTACGGCGACGCCGACGTGCGCGGCGTGTCGCCTTTGGGACGCGGGCCCACGGGCGCCGCCGGCTATTCGCTGGGTCGTCCCTACCAGAATCAATTCGTCCCTGGGCCCAATTTCCCGGCCACGCCGGGACAAGCTGCGCCGACCGAGCCGCCGGCCATGATCCCGGTCGAAGAGTCGCGGTTCGCGGAGGGCCAAGTCTCGGAATCGGAAACGACCCGGCTGGCCTTCGCCCCCGAATCGGCCCGCATCACGGCCGATCCGTTCACCAATTCGATCATCGTCGTCGCCGATCGGACCGTGCAGGAGGTCTACAAGGACCTCATCGAGTTCCTCGACAAAAAACGCCCTCAGGTGATGATCGAGGCCCGCGTGGTCATCGTCGACACCTCGGACAATTACTCGCTGGGGGTCGAGTTTTCTGCCGGGGATCGCCACGGCATCAAGCGCCTGTTCGAGTTCACTTCCTACGGCCTGAGCGAGGTCGACCCCACGACCGGCGCCTTGTCGATCATCCCGGGCCGAGGGTTCAATTTTACGCTCGTCGACCCGGCCGTCGCCGACGCCGTGCTGCGGGCGTTGGCGACCCACCGGCGGGCGCGGGTCCTGTCGGCGCCGCGGGTCTTGGTCAACGACAACTCGACCGGCACGCTGGCGAGCGTCACCGAGGTCCCCTTCACCAGCGTGAACGCCTCCAACACGGTGGCGACCACAAGTTTCGCGGGGTTCGCCGAGGCGGGCACCACGATCGAGGTCTTGCCGCGAATCAGCGACGACGATCACCTCGTGCTGGAATACGTCGTCACGCTCAACAGTTTTACGGGGGAAGGGGGCGCCGGCGTGCCGCCTCCCCGGCAAACGGATGAAGTTCGCAGCACAGTGACTATCCCCGACGGTCACACGGTCATCGTGGGGGGACTCAATCGGAGCAACAAGTCGCTGACCCAGGACGGCATCCCGTTTCTGGAGAACATCCCGCTGGTCCGCGAGTTGACCAGCCTCCGCTCCACGTCCAAGAGCCAGACGACGCTCTACGTCTTCTTGCGGCCGGTTATCATGCGGGACGACCAGTTTCGCGATCTGCGCTACGTGTCCGACAAAGATCTGAATTGCGCGGGTTGCGAAACGAACTTCCCCGCCAGCGCGCCGATGCTGATAAAATAAACGCGGCGCGGGGCGCGCCGTAAGCGGCAAGGAGCGGCGGATGGCGGGCGAATTGCGATTGCACGCGGAACGAGTCGACGATCGGACTGCCGTCGCGCGGTGGACGATCGCCCTGCAACGCATCGGCGCGGAACGGGGCGTCGCCGTCCCCGCCGTCGACGAGTTGGCCGGCCGCGACGAGGAAGCGGCCCTGGCGGCGGCCGAGCGGCTGCAGATTCCGGCCGAGCTGCAGTGTCGCGCAGCCGCCGAGGTCCTCGACGCGCCCTTCTACGACACGCTCGCCAACCTGCACGTCGCGCCCCGATTCGTGCGCGAGTTTCCGATTGCGTTCGCCCGCCGGCAATCGGCCGTACTCGTCCAAGACGCCGACGGCGGCCTGCTGTTGGCGCTCGCCCGCTTGCGACAATGGCCCCTGCTGGACGTGGTGCGCCGACTCGTCGACCCGGCCGTGGCGCCGGCGTTCGCGCCGGAGGACGCCATTCAGCAGGCGATCAACACGGCCTACCAACAGCAGTCGGGCCAGGTGCAGGATCTCATCGAGTCGCTCGACCACGAGACTCTCGAAGCGGCGGGCCGACTGACCAGCGGCGAGGACCTGCTCGACGTTTCTAATCGTCCGCCGGTCATCAAGCTCGTGAACCTCATCCTGTTCGAGGCGGTGCAGGCGGGGGCGTCCGACATCCACGTGCAGCCGTTTGAACGGCAGGTGAAGGTGCGGCTGCGGATCGACGGCATGCTGTTCGACGCCTTCGACGTCCCCAAGGACATGCAGGAAGAGGTCATCAGCCGCATCAAGATCCTGGGCAAGATGAACATTGCCGAAAAACGGTTGCCGCAGGACGGTCGGGCGACGGTGCAGGTCGCCGATCGCATGATCGATCTGCGGATCGCGTCGTTGCCGTCCAGCCATGGCGAGCGGGTCGTCATTCGGTTGCTCGACAAGTCGGCCCGGCTCTACACGCTCACCGAACTGGGGATGGACGCCGGCACGCTCGGCAAGTTCCGCGATCTGATTCACCTAGAACACGGGCTCATCCTCGTGACCGGCCCGACCGGGAGCGGCAAGAGCACGACCCTTTACGCCGCGTTGCAGGAGGTGAACGCCCGCGAATTGAACGTCGTCACCCTGGAAGACCCGATCGAGTATCAACTCGACGGGATCAGTCAGACGCAGATCAACGCCAAGAAGGGAATGACGTTCGCAACCGGGTTGCGGAACGTGTTGCGGCAAGACCCCGACATCATCATGGTCGGCGA
>JAGQOU010000079.1 GCA_020427145.1 Planctomycetales bacterium
AGCGTCGTCTTGCCGCTCGACTCCGGGCCGTAGATCTCGATGATGCGGCCCTTGGGGATCCCCTGCCCGCCCAGGGCGATGTCCAGCGACAAGCTGCCGGTGGAAATGCCTTCGATGCGGCGCAGCCTGTCGGCGCCCAGCGGCATGATCGACCCCTCGCCGAACTGCTTTTCAATGGCAGCGACGGTGTGTTTCAACTCGGCGCTGGCTTCCAGCATCCGGTCGGCGGGCGATTGGGGGCCTGCCTTCTTCCCGGCAGCCGATTTCCGTCCCGAACTCTTATCTTTTTTGGCCATGCCATTTCTCGCAGCAGCGGTGGTTACCATGGAAGCCTCTGTTTGTAGCAGATGGAAGTTCGGTCGGAAATTGCCGGGGCGACGTTCCGCCAGAACAGGCAGAAACGTCGTGTAGTGAACACCCGAATACTATATCGGCGTACAGTAGTGGCGGCAAGAGGATTTTGGCGAAAAACTGGGGGCGCGGGGATTCCCGAGTCTTGCTGGGTTTACGAAAGGCGGCGGAAATGCGTGAGTTCGGATTGATCTTGCTGGCGGGCGTCGGTTGCGCTGCACTGGGGGCCGGCTTTGGCTGGCTGCTGGGGAGTTACGCGCCGGAGTTCATCCAAATGCTAGCCGGCCCCCGTGAATTGAAGGCCCCCGAGCGTGTGGCGCTCGCGCTGGGAGCGGTCAACGGCTTGCTCATCGGCGCGGGGGCCATGGGAGCGGGGCTGCTCGTCGCGGCAATTCGCGGTCGTGCGAAGGCATAGCGGCGTTCGCGGTTGCGCCATCAGCCAACCCGTTGAATAAGGGGGCAGGCGCGCTCCCCAGGAAAATACCCACCGGCGTTCGGAGCGCCGCGCCGCCGGCCCGTGCCGTTTTCGCAACAAGCATCGACGCCCCGCATCGATGGATTTCATCGGTGCGCGGCGAGAAAAAAGGCATGCTTCGGCCGCCCGATGCTGCTACAGTGGCGTGGGCCGGCTCGATTGCCGCGAACTCCGCAGCCGGCAAAGTGGCTTGTCGTACGCTCGCGTTCCGCGCGCGGGTGGTTCCTCTCAGCTCTCAGCCGCATGATCCATGGGAGGCGCAATGCATCGTCGCACCGTTGCCGCGGGTTGGACGTTCTTCCTCGCGACGGCCGCGTCGCTGTCGGCCGTAGGCCAGAATGTCTACAAGTTGCATGATCCCAACACGGGATCGACGTCAACGGTCAAAGCGCTCGATGAGCGACTTGAGGTGTTGTCAGGCGGGGTGCTTTACCTCTACCAGCGCGACGATCGACTCGATCGGGCCGAAGGCGCCTACTACTACAATACGACGCTCGACCAGGCGCTCCTGTGGCCGCACAACGAAGGCGGCGTTCTGTGGGTGCGCAAACCGGGCGAGACGAGGTTCCGGCCCAGCGGCATGCAGATAGCCGCTAAGGTCGGACAGCCTAACGGCGGCAATGCAGCGCCTGGCGCCAATCCGCAACAGACGGTCGTCATCGAGTCGGCATTGCCCGGCGGAGGCCTCGTCACGGCCAAATTGGGCGGCCGGGGCAATATTGAAATCGGCGCGGCAAATGGAAATGACGTTCGCAATCAATTCTACGTGCAGGCCCGCAGCGGCGGGTATTTGCGACTGATCCCGGCGACTGACCCCGACATGGTGATCGACATCTTCCGCGGCAACGCGGCGCCGGGGGCGAACGTCGACATGTGGAAGGCCGCCGAGGTGGATCCCAGCGCTGGCGAGTTTCGCCTGGCGCCGGCCGGAAACGGGTACTTTCAGATCGAGTCGCGGTTGCGCCCGGGCGTCGTGTGGGACGTCGATGGCGCGGTGGCGACCGGCGGGACGAATATCCGCCTGATGAACAGTCACGGCGGACCGAGCCAGTTGTTTCGCATCAGTCGGCCGCAGGATGTCGGCCAGGCGAGTGGCCCGGCGGTCGGCGGCGCGGCGCCTCTTGGAAACGGCATTGGCGTCGACGGCTCTACGCCGCTCGCCCCTGCCCAGCCGCTGGCGCCTGCGAAGGTCAATTTCGCCAACACCGGTGGCAACGAACTGTTGGTGGTGATCGTCGACAGTCGCGCCCCGGGACAGCCCATGCCGTTGCGAATCGCTTCGGGAAACGCCTCCACGTTGCAACTGCAGCGCGATCCGTTGGGGCGAATCTCTTACGACGTGAGCGTGTACGAAATGATACGGCAGTCGGTGGTGATCGATCGCACTGCCCGCGGCGGCGGCGCTGTGACTGACGAACAGTTCTCTCCGCGCAGCGTTGGCCTGTTCCGGATTCCCGGCGACTCCCAGCTCAAGAGCGGGCTGATCGACGTCTACCGAAAGGCGCGGTCTGCGCGTAATCCAGGGGCGGTTGCGCGCATCGAACCCGAGCAGTGGCAAAGCGTCGAGGTGGACGCCGTTCCCGTGTCGCTGGGCGGCAAAGTTAGCTCGGCCGCGCCGCCTGTTCCCGGCGGCGACGACCCCGACGGCCCGTTCGGCACGTCAAGCGGTGCGGGCGGTGGCGCCGTCGCCGGCGGACCCGCCATGTCGGGATTGACTGAATTTGTGGCCGATGCCGAGGAATTGGGGGCGGCGCCCCTGGGCGAGCTGTTGTGCGCCCACCTGCACGCTGTGGACGAGAACGTTTACGACGCAGAACTCATCTGGTGGACTGCCGAGCCGTACACGGTGGAGGTGGAGGTTCCCTACACCGAGGTCGTGGTCGTCAACGGCGTTGAGACAACGGAACAGCGCGTGCGCGTTGAATCCAGAGAAAAACTGCGCCAGAAATTCGCCCTGCTGCCGCTGACACTGGCGCCGAATCAGATGCAGGCGTACCGCGCCGATGGCACGCAGCTCGACGCGGCCGCGTTGGCTGCGGCGGTTGGGCAAGGCGCTCCCGCGGTCGTTGTTCGCGCCGGGATGAAACTCGATAGTCGCCTGCTTTCGCTTCTTAAGCCCGACACGCTTGTGATTGCGCCGGACGGCTCCGCTGAACCGGGGCGTCCCGACTACATGGAACCGGGCGAGGCGGGGCCCGATTATCCGTCCACGCCGCTCACGTTTCGGGAAGCCGTCACGGACGAGAGCGGACGGGTGGCCTTCGCCGCCCCCTATGTCGAACAGGTTGACGAATCCTACGTCGTCGAAGTGCCGGTGACAAAGCTCGTCGACAACGACGGAGAGCTGGTGGAGGTGACCGAGATGATCGAGGAGACGCGCATCAGGATCGTGACGGTTTGGAAGCCCCGCTGGGAACCGCTCGGCGCCGGTTCGCCCCGCTTGTACGAAATGTCGGGACAGCGCGTCGCCGCTGCCAAAATGGCGCAGCGATTGGCTTCGCCGCGCGCCGTGGTTTTCGTCGAAGCCGGCGGGAAAATCGATCCCTGGTATCGTAAAGTGCTCCGTCCGGACGCCCGGCTGGTCATGGTGAGCCAGAAGTAGTCGAGGAAGTCGTGAGACGCGCCCCGCGTCGCTACCAGAGCCGTTAGAGAGGAACCGGTGGTCGCCGTGACTGTCAGCGCGATCGGGGGCTAAGGGTCTGGTGGCATCATTCCGTTGGGGCATATTCCAAAACGTTCGCATAGTCCGTTGCTAGCCGATCAGCAAATTCTCTGGCCGACGGCGACTCTCCTTCAATCGCCCGCAACAACTCCAGCGCCTCGGCGAGCATCGGCCGCGCCGCCTCCGTGTCGCCGGCGCGGGCGGCGCACTCGCCTTGCACGGCCAGGGCGATCGCCAGGTCCTCCCGGAAGAAGAGGTCGTCGGGCACTTCGGCCACAATGTCGCGCAGCACGAGCGTTGCCTCGGCGGCGTGAGCGGCGGCGGCGTCGAGTTTGCCGATGGCGAGTTGAGACTGGGCCAGCCGCACCGTGGCGGTCAGCAGCAGGTCCTCGTAGTCGATGACGGCCGGGTTTTCTTCGTGCAGCGTGGCGAGGGCGTCAGACGCGGCCTGCAGTTTGGGTTCGGCGGCCGCGTGGTCGTTGCCGGCGGCCAGCAACTCGCCCCAGAGCAAGGTGTTCTGAGCCAAGTTTTCCTGGGTATCGAGACTGCGCGGGTCGATTTCCATCGCGCGGCGAAATGCGCCGTCGGCATCCTGCACGGCCGCGAGCGCCGCGGTTGCATTGCCGACGTCGCGATACAGCCGGGCCAAATTGTTGAAGCCTTTGCCCAGGTCGACCTGTTGGGCGAAGTTGTCGGCGTCGTTGAGCGCATCGCGGCGCACTTTCTGCGCCGCTTCGAAGTACTCGATCGCCGCGTCGGCGTTCTCATCGCCGCTGGCGAGTTCCGCGACGCCCTGGTTCATCAGCGAATTGGCGAGCTTGCGTTGATACTCCTGATTCGCCGGTTCTTCGCTCGCCAGCTCCTGCCGCAACGAAGTCGCCCGGGCGAACTGTTCGCGCGCCTCGGCCACCTGCCCGGTGGCCATCAGCGCTCCGCCGAGCGCGTTGACGGCGTTGGCCAGGAGCACTTGTTGCGGCACGGCGGGGTTTGCGGCGTAGGCCGCCTCGGCCAATCTCACGGCCGTGGTGAAATGCCCGGTCGCGGCTTCCTTGTCGCCGATGTTTTGCAGAATGCGCCCCAGGTTGAATTCCGCGGCGGCCAACTCGTCGCGCAGCGCCGCGTTGTCCTCGTTCTCGGCGAGAAACTCCTCATAGTACTTTTGCGCGAACGACAGCAGATTCATCCGGAGCGTCTGCATGCCGGGCTGGTTCAGCAGCGTGTCTTCGCTGACGTTGGTGAAGTAGTCGTCGACCGCCTGCCGGGCCTTGTCGAGATTGCGTTCGGCCTGCGTGCGAAGGGCGGCCTCGCGACGCTGAGCCGCCTGCGACCAAACGAGCCCCAGCGCCAGCGCCGCCGCGGTGACCAGCAGCGCGGCCACGGTGCTCATCACCAGGGCGCGCCGCCGCTTCATCCACCGCCACGCGCGGGCCCGCCACGGTTCGGCGTAAGCGCTGACCGGTTCGTCGGCCAGGTAGCGTTCGATGTCGTCGGCCAGATCGCGGGCCGTGAGATAGCGGTCGCGCACTTCGCGGGCCATGGCCTTGGTGCAGATCGCCTCGAGCGGTCGAGGGATCGACGGCCGGATCGAGCGCGGGCTTTCGAACCGCCCGGCGCGGACGTCCTCCAACAGCGTGCGGCGATCGCTGCGGGCGAAGGGCGCCTCGCCGGTGATGAGATAGAACAGCGTGGCGCCCAGGCTATAGATGTCGGTTGCCGGCCCCAGCGCGTCGATTTGCCCCATCGCCTGTTCGGGGCTCATGTACGCGGGGGTGCCGACGATTAGTCCCATTTGCGTGGCAGTGGAATGTTCGGCGGCCAGCGGGCGGACCGGCAACTCCACGGTGTCGGTGGGGCCGACCTCGGGACCGATCACCTTGGCCAGACCCCAGTCGACCACCAGCGTTTCGCCGTACTTGCCCAGCATGATATTGCCCGGCTTGAGGTCGCGATGCAGTACGCAACGATTGTGGGCGTACTCGATGGCGTTGCACACGTCGACGAACCGGCCCAACAGTTGGCGAAACTGCAGCTCGCGCTCCGCGCCGGCAGCGCCGGGTTGGCCGCGAAAGTGCTGGTCGATCGCCACCTGCATGTTGTCGCCGCGGATAAACCGCATGGCGTAAAACGGCCTCCCGTCGGCGTACTGCCCCAGGCCGTACACTGGCACGACGCCGGGGTGCTCCAGCGAACCGGTGATTTCCGCTTCGACCAGGAACCGTTGCCGCGCCTCGTCGGAGTCGGCGTGCTTGGCGAGGATTTCTTTAAGGGCCACCTCGCGGTTGAGTTCCACGTCGCGGGCCAGCGACACCATGCCCAGCCCGCCGCGGGAGAACATCTTGAGCACGGAGTAGCGCACCGCCGCCGGCGTGGAGAGCGGCACGTTGCCGTCGACCACGTTGCGCACTTCGACATCGCGGCGACTGGGCGTCGACGACTGGGCGACGGTTTCGGAGTACGGCGAGGGGACGTCGGTGGCGTCGCCGTGCGTGCCGGTCGTGGCGTCGGAGTCGTACGCCAGCGGCACGCCCGTGGCGTGGGGGTCGTAGGTCGCCGGCCCCTGGGCGATCGTCTCGGCCCAATCGGCCAGTCCGGCGGCCGACATTGCGTTGCGCGTGGCGCCGGTGACGTCGAGCGCGGCCAGACTGGCGGCCGCGTCGCCCTGGTGGCGGGCCAGATGGGCGTCGACCAGCGAGGCCAGCAACCGCGATTCCTCGCCGGTGAGCGCACCCTGCTGCGAGAAGATTTCTGCCAGCGGCGTCTCGCGCTGCCGGCTCCAAACCGCGCTGGCGGCGACGAACTGCTCGCGCGACACAAAGTCGAGCTGCAGCGCGAGCATCCCCACCAACAGATTGCGATCAGCAACGGCGTCGCTCACGGGCGGCTCTTCCACGGCGAAAAGGAAATGCAATCTGAAATCTCATGCCGCATTGTCGGGCGGGTCATATCATAGGCGGAAAACCAAGCCCTCGCAAAAGGCGCGAACATTGTTGCGGATTGGGCGGTCTGATCAGGACGGAGCGAGCAGCCAGGGCGGATCTTGGCTTGAGTGGAGTAGCGATCGAATGCATCAGTCACGAGTCTGCGACGAAGGCGCCGGGTGTTGACTATGAAAAGCGGAAAACAGCGACGACGCGAATTGAAAGCCCGTCGGCAGCGAAAACGCGAGAAGATTCACGCGGCGACCGTGGCGGAGAAGGCGGAGCGAGGAGTTGCCGTGGTCGTGACAGAACTGGCGCCGTGCAACAGCTACGGCGTGCCCCGGTTTGTCGTCCGCGGCTACTACGTTGACGTCGATTTCACCTGCGTCGATTGCGGCGTCCAGCAGGTGTGGACGGCTGCGCAACAGAAGTGGTGGTACGAAGTGGCCAAAGGATACGTCTATTCGACGGCCAGCCGTTGCCGTGCTTGTCGTCGACAGGAGCGGGAACGCCGCGAGGCCGCTCGTCGCGCTCATCTTCGAGGTCTGGCCGACAAGCGTCAGAGAGTTGCTGAATAAGTGATGGCGGTCAGCACCGCGATGGACTTCGAACTCAATACGACGCGAGAGCTAACCGGTCGTTCGATCGCCGTTGGGGTCTTTTTTCGCAACCGTTTCCAGTCGCTTGGTAGCCTCCTGGAGCAAGTGTTGCGGCAGTGGCAACTGCCGACTGTAAATGATAAGGTAAGGAGTCCTCGGCTGTTCGCTGCAGGTATCGGCGGATGATTGGCGTGAAGTCGGCGCCACTCAGTTCAATTCTCATCTTATCTGGCGAGCGCAAGATGTCCCATTGTCCCAGCGCAACGCGCCTGTTTCGATCGGTGCTGCGGTTGCTTTTCGTAGCGGGCTTGCTTGTTGCGACGACTGAGGGATCGCGCGTGTTCGCCGCGCCTGCCACGATTGTCGTGACCGGCTCAATTCAGGACGCCATCGATTCCGTCCCGGTCGACAGTGCCGAGCGCGTGGTGATCGAGATTCCCAATGGCGTTTACACCGAGCGAATCCGGCTTGATCAGCGGCGCGTGACGCTGCGCGGCGAAAGTCGCGACGGGGTGCGGATTGAGTTCAATTTTCCGCGGTCGGAGTACGACAAACGCTACGATCGCGTCGGCCCGGGAGTGGTCAACCTGTTTGGCGACGACTGCATTTTGGAAAACCTGACGATCGAAAACACGCAGCCCAGCGGCGAGCACGCGTTTGCCGTGTACGGACAACCCAATCGGTTGATCATCGACAACTGCAACGTGCTGGGGGTCGGGGGCGACACGCTGTCGCTGTGGAACACGGCCTTTGGCATGTACTACCACCGCAACTGCCGCTTCCAGGGGCGCGTCGACTTTGTCTGCCCGCGCGGTTGGTGTTTTATCCGCGATTCGAAATTCGAGGAAGTCGATCGCACCGCGGCCATCTGGCACGACGGGCACATGGATCCCAGTATGAAATTTGTGTTGCGCGACTGCGAATTCGGCGGCGTGGAGGATTTCTGGCTGGGGCGGAACCATTATCCATCGCAATTTTATCTGCTCGATTGCCTGTTCACCCCGACGATGGCCGACCGTCCGATCGGCGTGGTGACCGACCTGGAAAAGGTTCCGCCGCAGGAGCGCCCGCTGTATGAGCGGAAATACTTTCACAACTGTCATCGCGATGGCGACGACTTCCCCTGGTACGCCGACAACCTGCCGACGGCCGACGGAGCGCCGACGTCCGAGCAAATTACCCCGGCGTGGACGTTTGACGGCCAGTGGGATCCCGAGAGCGCCACGCCGCCGAGCATTGTCAGCACGGAAACCAGCGAAGATTCGGTCATCGTGCAGTTCAGCGAGCCGGTGGCGGGAGCGAGCGACGCCCGAGTTGTCCGAGCCGATGGTTCGGCGGCCGCGTGCAAGGACGGGTCTGGCACGCGGCGGCTGACCTTTGCCGGCGGCAACACCGCGTCGGCGCCGGCGCGGTTCGTTCCGGCCGGGCCGCAGGCGGCGTACGGAACCACCGCGACGCTGACGCCGCGATACGTTCTCGAGCAGGACCTGCCTGCCGCGACGCCGCTGAAGCACGTGACCATCGTGGTGATTGGCGACTCGACCGTCGCCGACTACGCCGCCAAGAGCCCGCTGCAAGGTTGGGGCTGGGGGTTGCGGGCGTTTCTCGATGAGCGTGCGACGGTGGTCAACGAAGCGCGCAACGGTCGCAGTTCACAGAGCTTTCGCGCCGAGGGGCATTGGGATCGCGCCCGCCAGACGGACGCCGACTATGTGCTGATCCAGTTCGGCCACAATGACAACCGCGGCAAGGGCCCCGGCCGGGAAACCGATCCGGCCCCTGGAGGCGATTTTCGCGCGAACCTCCGCCGCTACGTCGAGGAGGCCCGGGCGCTCGGCGCGACGCCCGTGCTGGTGACGCCCCCGATGCGGCGCAAGTTCGACGAGTCGGGGCGCATCGTCGCCGACGATGGCAATGCGCCCTACGCCGCGGCGACGCTGGCGGTAGCGGCCGAGGAAGACTGCCCGGTGGTCGACCTGAATCAAATGACGCGCGACCTCTACAATCGCCTGGGCCCGGCGACAAGTTCGGCACTGCAGGTCGAGGGCGACCAAACGCATTTCAATCCCTACGGGGCGCGCCGCCTAGCGGCCCTCGTCTTGGCGAGTCTGCAGAAGCAGTTGCCCGAGTGGCAGCCGTTCGTTGTGCAACAATCGCTCACCCGGCCGTGACGATTGTGCACACCGGCGGTCTTGTCAGCGCTGACTCAACGCGGAAGGTTGCGGCCCCGACGACGCCACCGCACGAAGGCGGGCGTAGGCACTTCGCTGGCCGAGCGGTATAATTGCCGTGAGCCGCTCGGCACGGCGCGCGGGGCGTTCGCGCCAAGGCCGGCGGCGATATCTCACTTCTCACCCTGCGGAGCGTGCGCAATGGACGCGATTCTGCAGCCCTGGCCGTGGTGGGTCTCGGGCATTCTCGTCGGGCTGGTCGTGCCGCTGTTGTATTGGGCGGCTGGCAAGGACTTCGGCATCTCCACCAGTTTGCAGCAGTTCGGCGCCATGTGTTCGCCGCACAGCAAGCTCGACTATTTGCGCAACTACGACCGCCGCGGCGGCATGTGGTTGCTCGCCTTTGTTGGCGGGATCGCCCTGGGCGGATACATCGGCAGCCACCTGCTTTCGGCCGCCCCGATCGAGTTTCTCCCGGCTTCGTTTCATACGGGCGCCGGCGTCGCCAAGCTCTTGGTGGGCGGAGTGCTGGTGGGTTTTGGCACGCGCTACGCCGGCGGCTGCACCTCGGGTCATTCCATCACCGGCATCGCTAATCTCAACTGGCCGAGCCTGGTGGCGACGATTTGCTTCTTCGCCGGCGGGATCGCGGTCACGTGGGGACTGGGCGGGTGGTTGTTCGCAGCAAGTTGACCGCTCGGCGATTCAAGGCTGCGGCCAAAGATACTGGAGAAACCTCATGGCAACCGTTACTGAGCCATCCCCCGCCGAAACGAAGTCCGCCAGTGGCATCAGCGCCGCCGCGCTCGTGCGCGTCTTGCTGGTCGGCGTTTACTTTGGCATCGTGCTGGCCAAATCCGAGGTAGCACGGTGGGAACGCGTCCACAAGATGTTCCTGTTTCAGGAAGCGCTGATGTATCAAATCATCAGCGTGGGGATCGTCGTCGCGGCCATCGCGATGTTCATCATCAAGCGTATCGGCGCCAAGGACGTCACCGGCAAGCCGATCGTCTACAAGCCCAAGCCCTACCACAAGGGCGTTGTGATTGGCGGCATGCTGTTTGGCGCCGGCTGGGCGATCACGGGCGCCTGCCCGGGGCCGATCTACGTGCAAATCGGCGCCGGCGAATGGCTCGGCTTGGTCACCCTGCTGGGGGCGCTCATTGGCATGTTCGCCTACGCGGCGCTGAAGCCCAAGCTGCCGCACTGACGGCAAACGACGCTCGCAGATCACGGCGCTAGCCGGGCCGCTACGCGGACCGGGATGTCACAGGACGCGCCACGTCAGCGGCCGGCAAGCCGCTCAACGCGATGGCTTTGGCGCGCGCCGCGTCGGCAGATTCGCCGTCGCTTGTTGCACTTCGTCGTCGACGAAGACGGCGTCCTCGGCAAGTTCGCTCCGGCGGCGGGGACGCTGCGCCGGCTTGGCGGAACCTTTGACCGCATGCCCCACGGCCGCGCCGCCCAATTCAAAGACGGTTCCGGCTCCGGTGACGAACAGCGATCCGACCTCTCCGCCTACCTCGCTGCCGAACTGCGGAGTGAGCACGTCGTACGCTTCGTTGCGCTCGTCGGGCGAACCCCACTGGCTTAGGTACCGATGCACTTCGTCCTTGGCTTGTTTTTCCGGAGCCAGGGCCACCAGCGGCAATGAGTAGCTCAGCGCGTAGGTCCCCGGATGCATGTGCTGTTTGACGACCTTGGCGTGGGCCGCTTGCTCAAGCGCCAACGGCGGCACGTCAGAGTAGATCGACACGGTGTCGGTGTACGGGTTGTAGCTGTCGCGTCCCAACAGCCGGCCGGGAAAGATGGTGTAACCCAGCGTGTAGACCGCCCCCAGCGTGTAACGCCATCCCGCGCCCACGTCCTTGTTGTCGCGCAGCCGCCGCCACTCGTCGCCCGGGGCGTACTGATTGATGCGCACCTTGGTGTCGTGCAGGTTGTTCTCGACGACGTACTGAGAGACAGCCGCCTCGGTTTGCGGCGAGACGTTGTGGTTCCGCACGCGACGGTCCCAGAGGGCCAACTTGTCGAACACGCCCAGTACGGAACCGGCCGTGTCGAGGATCTTGTAGGGGCGCCCGCGTTCCACCTGACAGCCTTGGCAGCCCTCTTCGAGGCAGACGTCGCAACCGTCGTCGGCGCATTGATGACGTTGCGCCGTTGCCGGATGGGAGCAGAGACACCAGCTAGCAACAAAACCAACGAGCAGCGAACGTGCCAGCATAACGGCCTCCAGAGACAGGTTGCAGTGCGGAACTGGGGAATACCAGATCGCCCCGCACAGGCCAAGAGGAGGCATGGCAAGCGAAACTCGCTCGGAATCGGCCCGAAGCGCCCTCGGTGACGCCCCGTCGTGGTCGTTTTGCTCTAAAACAGCCGGTTCAGCTGCATGTTGTATTCAAAATCAAATGCCCGGTTGCCGACGCCGTTGCCGCTGATCGGCACGACAATGCCGTTGGTCAGCATGCACGATCCGAGATCAAGCACCACGCCCGCCGAGAGATTGACCACGTCGACGTTGCCCGCGGGACCGCCGGCGCGGAGATCGACGGTAAACGGGTCTTCGGTCATGCTCGGATCCGTGAACGCCGCGAGCGGCATCGTATAGCCGTTGGGGTCGTTGAGCGCGTGGGTGTAGTGAACTTCAAATAGCGCGGCAACACCCTGCACCAAGTCGTTGCAGGGATTCTGAACCACCCAGGCGCCAAAGCTCAGGTTGGCCCGCAGCAGCGTCGGCGGCAGAATGTTGCCGCGGCCGCTGACGTCGAAAGTTTCCGCGTCGTAGAGGGAATCGGGCGTGATCACGCCCGTGGCTTCGACGCTGAACGGCGTGCTGTTGACGGGGACGTCGACCTGCAGGAAACCTTGGTGAAAGAAGGCGTTCTGCGGTCGATACGCCCAGGCGAGGTAGGGAATCACATGGACCGTGCAGTTCTTCACTTCGCCGTCGAACGTGAACGACGTTGGGGCGGTCGTGCCGACGCTGGGCGAGTTCAGCAACGGCAAGTTCGCGTCGAAACTGCCGGAGAACTGGGCGTCGTCGGCGGTGATGGAGGTGACGCCGGCGCCGCCGGTGATCGTCAGTCCGCCCCGTTCGATGAGCGCCAGTTTCAGGGCCGCCTGCAGATTGCCGAACTCGCCGTGGCGATCCGTTGGCGCCAGGTTCGACCCGAAGGCGTCGTCGTAAACGTCCAACTGCGAGCTGAGTTCGCGGTACATCGGGACTTGAAACTGCATCGACCCCATGCCGTCGAGAAACGACTTTTCATACCCGATGACGAACTGGTCGACGTCCGAGGCGCCTGCCTGCCCCAGGCCGACCGAATTGAAGACGTTGCTCAGGTGTCGGTAGGAAAACAGCAACCGGTCCGACGGCAGGGCCGAGTTTGCCTCGGCAACGTTGTATCGATTGCCGCCGAAGATGGGGCTCTCGATGGAAGCGAGCGACAGGCCCGAACCATTCGACCCCTGGGTAAGCAGGTCGAAGCTGCCGCTGCCGCCGCCAAACTGATCGCCGATCATATAGGGCATGCGCGAGCTGCGCGCCGTTCGGGACGCGGTGCGATTACCGGCTCGGACCGTGTCGCTGCGACCCCCTTGCCGCGTGGCTTGAGTCAGCACGATCGGCGCGTCGTCCGCAGTCGGTTGACCGGCGTCGTTCCAGTCCGCAGCATCCCGCAGCGGCTCAGCGTCGGTCGCGTAGACAAGTCCATCGTCGCTGTATGCCGTGTTCGTCCATGCCAGCATGCATGCCAACAGGGCAGCGGTTACGATCGAGAAATGTCGCATGGAATTCTTTCGTACGAAGTTGGCGGGCAAGGAGCCGAACCGTTGCTTAAGTTCTCAGAGCGGTGCGTTCGGTCTGAGCGCGGGGCGGAACGAGCGAATTGTTCGCCTAGAAAAACCGATTCACCTGCAGGTTGTATTCAAAGTCGAACGCGCGATCGTCGCGGCCGTTGCCGCTCACGGGGACGATGACGCCGTTGGTGATCTGGCAGGAGCCCATGTCGATCACGAAACCGGTCGACAAGTTGACGATGTCGACGTTGCCGCCGGGGCCGCCGGCGGTGATGTTCACGCTGAACGGGTCGTAGGTCGTCGAAGGATCGGTGAACGTCGCCACCGGCACGATCAGGCTGTTGGGGTCGTCCAGAGCGTGCGTGTAGTGGGCCTCGAACAACCCTGCGACGCCTTGCACGATGCTGTTGCGCGAACCCCGTTGAAACCAGTAACCAAACGACAGATTGGCTCGCAACAGCGTGCGTTGCTTGATCCGGCCTTCCATGTCCACGTCAAACGTCTCTTCATCGTAGATCGCGTCGGGCGTGATCGTGCCTTGCGCCACGACTCGCGCTGGCGAGGAATTCAGCGGGGCGTCGACTTGCAGAAAGCCTTGGTGGAAGAAGCCGTTAGCCGGGTGGTAGGCCCACGCCAAGAACGGCACCAGGTTGACCGTGTGGTTGGGGAAGTATCCTTCGAAGAAGAAGGATGACGGCGCGGTCGCGTTGACCGCGGGGTTGTTCGCCAGGGGAAACGTCGTGTCGAAGTCGCCCACGATGGATGCGTCGTCGCCGGTGGGCGCCGTGACCGCCACGCCGCCGCCGATGGCAAGGGTTTGCCGCTCGATCAGCAGCAATTTGAGCGTTGTCGCCAGGTTGCCCAACTCGCCGTGCCGATCCGTCGCCGGCAAGTTCGAACCGAACGCGTCCTGGTAAACGACCAGGTCCGAATTCAGCTGACGCAGCAGCGGCACCTGGAATTGCACCGATCCCATGCCGTCGAGAAACGTCTTCTCGAAACCGACGACAAAGTGCTCGATGTCGGTGGCGGCCGATTGGCCGATGATATTGGACTGGAACGCGTTGCTCAGGTGACGGTAGGAGAAGATGAACCGGTCGGTCGGCAGCGTCGAGTTGGCTTCCGCCACATTGAATCGGTTGCCGCCGAACACGGGGCTCTGCACCGAAGAGATCGGCGTGACGTCGTAGCCGTCGAGGCCCATGTCGGAGTACATGTCCATCGAGCCGTTGCCGCCGCCGAACTGATCGCCGATCATGTAAGGCACGCGCGTGCTGCGGGCCGACCGGGACGCCGTGCGATTGCCGGCGCGGACCGTGTCGTTGCGTCCGCCTTGCGAGGTTCCCTGCGTCAGGCGAATCATGCTGCCGGACGGCGCGTGGTCTTCGCCGTAGGCCGAGTTCCAGTCGGCGTCGAAGTCGGGCAGATCCGATGCGAACACCACCCCGTCGTCGGCCGTTGCGTGGCGAGCGCCCGCCAAGAGGCAAATGAGTGCGACCGCCGCCGTGGTTCCGAATGTCGTCCGTCGCATGACAAGGTCCCCCCCAGGACTGACGCCAGCGGCGGCGATGAGACTGTGTGCCGCGGCGCGAAAATGTATCGGTTCTTCTGAAGATTTCGGCGGCGGGAGGGCTGCCGCGTCAGGGGGATTTGCCGGCTAGGGGGTCCGCAGGGCCCATGCTAGCGGCGACCTTGCGGGTTGGAGAATGGCTGCGGCGCGACGGCGCCGCGTGGTCAATGACCGGCGCGGTTCGCGGCGTGCGCCGAGGGCGCCAGCGTGCGTTCGCGCAGCAAATCGGAATCAGTCGCCCAACGGCGCGCTGGCCAGCACATGGTACTTGGGCCCGTCGCGGGTCAACTCGCTGGCGAAGACCGTCACCTCGTCGACCGCTTGGGTCGCGCCGGGGCCGCCCTCGCCGGGGTAGTCCGCCAGTTTGGCGAGCCGTTCGCTGAGCACCAGCCCGGGATTGCCGCCGCGGCTGGCGCGGCCCAGCGTCAGGTGCGGCGTGAATTGCCGCGCGTCGCCGCGAAAGCCCAGGCTCAGCAGCGAGTCCTCGATTTCGCGCTGCAGCGCGCAGAATTGCTCGCTCCCCTGCCCCGCCCCCAGCCACAACGTGCGCGGGCGCTCGACGGAGGGAAACGCCCCCACTCCCTGCCCCTCAATCGTGAAGGCCGGAAGTTTTGCCGCAACGCGCGTCACGCGCAGACACACCGTGGCCATTTCCTGATCGTCGAGGTCGCCGAGAAACTGCAGCGTCCAGTGCAAGTTCTCCGGCTCGACCCACTTCACGTTGTCGGTGGCGGAGGCGAGCCGCTCAATGGCTCCCACCGCCGCGGCGTGGACCGAATCGATGGCGGCGACGGCGATGAAGGTGCGAGTTTTAGCCATCGGGATTTGCCGCCACGGTGAGCGATTCGATTCAGCGAGGTCTGTGGGGCCACAACGGCGAACCGCCACGCCGACGGTTACGCGCCCATCCAAGCGGGCCGCACGCCGGGCTTGGGCAGCCGAATGACCGTCGCGGCCGTGATTGCCGGCAGCGCCAACATCGCCTCGAGCGCCGCCGCCGATGGTTCGCCATCCAGGTTGAGCACGCCGACGGCGCTTCCGCCCGGTTGATCGCCGGCGCGGCCGACGGCCATCTGGGCGATATTCACGCCATGTTGGCCGAAGATCGTGCCGACGGCGCCAATAATGCCGGGCACGTCCTGGTGCGAAAAAATCAGGATGCAACCGTCGAGATAGGCTTCCAAGCGATACCCGTCGATCGCGACCAACCGCGGCATCGATTGGCCGAAGACCGACCCGGTGGCGGCGTGGCTCTTGCCGTCGGCCAGATCGACTTCCACCGTCATCGACGAGCGGAAGGCGCCCATGTCGCCGCGGCTTTCGGTGGAGAGTTCGATGCCGCGCTCCTCCAGCAACACCGCGGCGTTGACCAGGTTGATTTCCTGGTCGAGCGCCCCTTCCATCAACCCCGACGAGAAGGCCGCGGTGAGCACCTTGGTGTCGCGGCTGGCGATTTCGCCGCGGTAGTTGAGCCGGATCGCCTTGAGTCCGCGGCTCTGCATTCCCGCGACGAGTCGGCCGAGTCGGTACGCCACGTCGAGATAGCCGCCCAACGACGCGAGCGTTTGCGGATCGAGCGGCGAGACGTTCACCGCGTTGCGAATCTGCCCGTCGACGAGATAGCCCAAGAGCAATTCCACCGCTTCGACGGCGACCTGAGTTTGGGCCTCTTCGGTGCTCGCCCCCAGGTGCGGGGTGCAGACGACCCCCGGCATGCCAAACAGCGGGCTGTTTGTGCAGGGCTCCTCGGGAAATACGTCGAGCGCCACGCCGGCGAGCTTGCCGCTCTTGAGCCCCTCGACCAGGGCGGCTTCGTTGTAGATGCCGCCGCGGGCGGCGTTCACCAGCCGAGCCCCGGGCTTGATCCGCTCCAACTGCGGCATGTCGATCAGGTTGCGCGTCTCGTCGGTCAGCGGCGTGTGGACGGTCAGGTAGTCGATCCGCGGCAGCATGTCGTCGACCGTCTCGACCAACTCGATTCCCAAATCGCGGGCGCGGTCTTTGGACATAAAGGGGTCGTACCCCAGCACCTTCATCTCGAAGGCGCAAGCCCGCTTGGCCACGGCCAACCCGATGCGGCCCAAGCCGACGACGCCGAGGGTCTTGCCGGCGACCTGGGCTCCCATGTACAGCTTGCGGTCCCAGCGGCCCTCGACCAGCCCCTGGTACGCGGGGGCAATGTTGCGCGACAACGCCAGCAGCAGCGCAAACGCATGTTCCGCGGTGCTGGTCGTGTTGCCCGCGGGGGTGTTCATCACCACGACGCCGGCGCGAGTCGCTGCGTCCTTGTCGATGTTGTCAGTGCCCACCCCGGCGCGCACGACGGCCTTGAGCCGGCGATTGCCCGCGAGCGACTCGGCCGTGATTTTCACGCCGCTGCGACAGATGGCGCCGTCGAACTCCGCGAGCGCCGCGCGCAGGTCGTCGCCCTTCAATCCGGTGCGCACTTCGTAATCGACGCCCTCGGCGGCATCCAGCAGCGCGAGTCCCTCGGGCGACAGCGTATCGAGAACAATGACGTTGGGCATGGGGAGGAGTGAGTCGGTAGGTGGTAGGCGGTAGGTTGTAGAAAGTTGAGTGGTGAAACAGGCGTCGGGCGGACCGCGGCGTCCCGAGGCCGACGGCGGGGCGTCCCGCCGGCAAACTCGGCGCTACTTCGCCCCCTGATGGGTATCGCGGAATTTCACCATGAAGTCGCGCAGTTTTTCGACCCCCGCGACCGGCATGGCGTTGTAGATCGACGCCCGAATGCCGCCGACGCTGCGGTGGCCCTTCAGATCGGTCAGCCCCTGCTCTTTCGCTTCGCCGACGAACTGGGCCGTCAGTTCGTCGCTCGGCAGGCGGAAGGTGACGTTCATCTGCGATCGCACTTCGGGCACGGCATGGCCCTGGTAGAACTCGGGGCTCGCGTCGAGCACGTCGTACAGCAGCGCCGCTTTTTGGCGATTCGCCACTTCGATGCCGGGCAAACCGCCGCAGTCTTCCAGCAGCCATTGCGTGATGAGCTGCAGCACGTAGATCGCAAACGTGGGGGGCGTGTTCCACAGCGAGTTGGCCTGCGCGTGCGTATCGTAGTTGAGATACCCGGGCAGGTTCGGATCGCTGAGCTTCAGCAAATTCTTGCGAATCACCACCACCGTCACGCCTGCGGGCCCGGCGTTCTTCTGGGCGCACGCGTACAGCAGGCCGTACTTGCGGATGTTGAGCGGCCGACTCAGAAAGTCACTCGACGCGTCGCACACCAGCGGCACGTCGCCCACGCTCGGCTCCGTGGCGAACTGGACGCCTTGGATGGTTTCGTTCGACGTGTAATGCACATAGGCCGCCTGCGGCTGCAGACGCAGGTCCGCGGTGGCGGGCAAGCGGTCGTAGTTGGTCTCTTTGCCGTCCCAGGCGACATTCGTCTCGCCCGCCTTCTTCGCCTCGTCCAGCGCGTACTTGCCCCACGAGCCGGTGACGATGTAGTCGGCCACCTGACCGCTACCCAGCAGATTCATCGGAATCATCGAGAACTGTAGCCGGCTGCCGCCCTGCAGGAACAGGACCTCGTAGTCGTCGCCGATGGAGAGCAGCTCGCGAATGTTCTTGATCGCGCCTTCGATGATGGCGGTGAAGGCGCCGCTGCGGTGGCTGATCTCCATGACCGACGCGCCGACGCCCGGTAGGGCCAGCATGTCGCGCTGGATTTGCTCGAGCACTTTCACCGGCATCGCGGCCGGTCCGGCCGCAAAGTTATAGACCCGTTGGGCCATGATTGCCGCTCTCCTGATGGCGGGATCGGGGGCATAGAGTGGGTCGGAGGCGGCAGACTCAACGGCTGGCTCTCCGGCATTAAGGAGGACCATTCTAGTGCGAGTTGGTTCGGTTGGCGATGGGCTCGCCCCGGTCGCCGAGTCGCGCCAAGCGGCGTGAATCGCTCGACTTGCGCGGCAATGCGCAGCGATCGCTCGCTGGTCCGCAGACTCTCCGGACGCGGGTTGGGGCCCCGCTGGCCAATCGACCTCTGGCGAGCTAGATTAGAGAGATTCCCGCCGCCGCGCGGCCGCCGCTAAGGGCCTCTTGCCGCGATCTTTCGCAAAAACTGCCAGAGCTTTGTCTCCACCTTCGCCTAATCCGCCAGCGTCGAAGCCCGCCAGCTCAGGCAGCGGGGAGGCTTCCTGGTGGACGAATCTCAGCCGCCTGTTGCGGGTTGAGCTGCCGCGAAAAGCGATCTCCGGCGGTTGGTTGACCATTATGCTGGCAGGGATCATCGGCATTGGCACGGGCTATGGCGCCGCGGTGTTCACGGCGATGATCCACTCGATCCGCGATCTGACGATCAACGCGGCCAATTCCGAGGCGTCGACCAATCCCTGGCTCGCCGGCGCCGCGATTACCATTATCCCGGCGATCGGCTTGGTTATCGTCTCATGGATGTGCGACCGGTTCGCCCCCGAGGCGGCGGGCCACGGCATTCCGGAGGTGATCACCGCGATCGCCCGCAACGACGGCCGCATTCGTCCGCAGGTGTCGGTCATCAAGGCCATCTCCAGCGCGTTGTGCATCGGCACCGGCGGCTCGGTGGGCCGTGAAGGCCCGATCGTGCAAGTCGGCTCGGCGCTGGGCAGTACGGCCGGTCAGATCTTCCACTTGTCGGCCCGCGACGTGAAGTTGCTGGTGGCCGCGGGCGGGGCGGCGGGCATCAGCGCCACGTTCAACGCCCCGCTGGCCGGAGTGATTTTTGCCAGCGAGATCCTATTGGGCAGCTTCGCCATCGAGAGCATGACGCCCGTGGTGGTCGCCAGCGTGCTGGCGGACGCCGTGCAGAAGCAGGTCGGCGAGTACGGCACCGAGCCGGCGTTTCGACATATCAATTTCAGTTTTCCCACCTCGATCAGCTATCTCCCCCCCTACGTGTTGCTGGGCCTTTTCGCCGGCGTCGCGGCGGTCAGCTTCACCAAAATGCTGTACGGGGTCGAAGCGGTCAGCTTGCGTTGGTTCCCCACGTGGTGGAAGCGCGCCTTGGCGCTGGGGGCCACGGTGGGACTCATCGGCGCGCTGACGAATATTCTGCCGCCTAACCAGTCCCAGGAAACCACACAGCGCGTGGCCGCGGCCGCCAGCGAGGGCGAAGCGGCCGCCGCCGGCGAGGAACCCGCTGCCGCTGCGGATCACGTTACGCCCGTTCCGCCCCCGTTGTTGGGTTCGGGATACGAGGTGATCGACCACAGTCTGCATCTGCAGCTTGAAGTGGCCGACGACGTCGAGGACGGACAGACTGCCAAGAACCCGGCCGCAGAACGCAAACGCGTGATCGTCAGTCGCGAGCTGATGTGGCGGGAAGTGTTCTGGCTGCTGCCGCTGGTGCTGCTCAAGCCGCTGATGACCAGTCTTACGCTGGCCGGCGGCGGTTCTGGCGGCATCTTCGCCCCGTCGCTGTACGTGGGCGCCACGTTGGGTGCCGTGTTCGGCCTGATCATCAATCTGATTATTCCGTCTTACTCGGTCGACCCCGGCGTGTACGCCATCGTCGGCATGGGAGCCGTCGTCGCCGGCACCACGCACGGCGTGCTCAGCGCGATCCTGATCGTGTACGAGATGACGAACAACTACATGATCATCCTGCCGATCATGGTCTCCGCCGGGCTGGCGAGTTTGGTCGCCGGGATGATCGACCCGGACAGCATTTACTACAAGAAACTCACGCTTCGCGGCGAGAATCTGCGGCGCGGGCACGACTTGCACCGGCTCGACCACGTGATGGTGCGCGACGTGATGGTGCGCGAATTCCCCACGCTGCCGCAAAACGCCAACGTTCACGACATCATCCGCGTGGCGCGCGACAACCCGCACATCGAAAGCCTGCCGGTGATGGACCAGGCGGGCAAGCTGATCGGCATCATCCGCCCCAGCGATCTGCATCGCGTGCTCGACAGCGACGTGTCGCCGCACCTGGTGAACGCCGAGGACATTGCGCTCCGCACGCAAATTAGCGTCTCGCCGTCTGAAAACCTGATCGAGGCGCTGCGCGACTTCGGCACCCGCGACGTGGAAACGCTGCCGGTGGAGATCGGCAAGGGCGAAGCCCGCCGGCTGGTGGGGCTGCTGTTGCGGTCCGACGTGATGAAGCGGTACCGGCAGGAGATCCTGGCGAAGCATTGACGCGCGAGTCAGAGCGTCCCCTACCCATGCCGCAGCGCTTCGATCGGTTCCACGCGTGCCGCCCGCGACGCCGGGTACAGTCCGCTGATGATGCTCACGATCAACGAGAAAGCTACCCCGCCGGTCAGCAGCCACCAGGGGAATGCAAACGCGTCGACCGCGCGCTCGACTCCTTCGCTGCGCAGATAGGCGGTGATTGCCCACTGCAGGCCCCAGCAAACGACCCCGGCCAGCGCCAGCCCGAGCACGCCGCCGACGAGCCCCAGCACGGCCGCTTCAGACAGAAATAGCAGCCGCACGTCGCCGTCCGTGGCGCCGATCGCTTTGTACAGGCCGATCTCTTCATATCGTTCCAGCACCGTCATCAGCAGCGTGTTGGCGATCCCCAGGCCCGCGATAATCATCGCCACGGAACCGACCGCTGTGAGCAGCGACTTGATGAACAGAAAGGCCGCGCGGGCGTCTTTCAGTTCGCTGAGCATGGTCCGCGTGTGAAATCCCGCCGCGTCGATTTCGCGCGCGATGCGCTCGACTTCGGCCGGGCTCTCGGCACGGACGATCACGCGTCGATAGCCGCCGGCCGCGGCGTCGCCTTCGCGTCGCATGGCGCCCAGTTGCGACTCGACCAGACCCGGCAAATGCTGCATCAGATCGACCGGAATGAGGGCCGCCTCGGCTCCCCGGCCGCCGAAGGGGCCGAACGTTGGCGCCTCAAAGACCCCCACAATACGCACCTCGACGCGTTTGTTCTCGAACTTGAACTGCCCGACGTGTTCATCGGTTGCCAGCCCTGCGGCGGTGACGACGACGGATTGATCCACGGCGGCCGCGGCGTTCTCAAAACCGAGGCGGGTGGCCAAACCCTCGCTGAGAATGATCTGCGGCGCGTCGTCCAAGGAGAAGTACTCGCCCGCCGAGAGCAGCGAACCAATCTGGTCGGTGAGGCCCGCCTCGCGCGGCGCGGCAATTGCCGTGGCGTTCGCCTTCTGCGGGCCGTGTTCGACGCCGATGTCGGCCAGGCGAATTTCGGGATAGGCGTATTTCACTCCGGCGAGGGCGCGAAACTTTGCCAGCGCCGCGTCGTCCAATCGCTCCCCCGACGCGGCGTCGTCGCGCGCCGCCGAGACGCGAATGTCGTTGAGCAGCCCCAGCTGCCGAAACGGTTTTTCCATCTGTTCCTGCAGGCCGAGCGCGAACGCGACCATCGACACCAGCGCGCCGCAACCGATGGCGATCCCGGTGGCCGTGAGCGTCGATCGCAGCCGGGCGCGGGCCGCGCCGACGATGGCCTGACGAAACAGTTCCCAGGCTCTCATGATGCAGGCTCCGCGTCCGCGGCCAGCAGTCCGTCGGTCATCGCCACGGTGCGCGTGCAGTACCGTTCTGCAAGTTCCTGATCGTGCGTGACCATCACGACGGTCGTGCCCAGTTGCTCGCGAAACTCGGCCAGCATGTCCATCAAGCTCAGCGCCGTGGCGCGATCGAGATTGGCCGTTGGCTCGTCGGCCAAAAGCACGGGCGGTTTGTGCAGCAGCGCCCGCGCCACCGCCACGCGCTGCTGCTG
>JAGQOU010000080.1 GCA_020427145.1 Planctomycetales bacterium
CGGCGGCTCAGTCGCTGAAAATGCCGGGGAGCGGCTCGCGGCGTTTGGCCGCCGCGGCTCGGGTGGTGACGACAATCCGGCCCGGTTGCCCGTTGGCGCCCGGGCGAATGGCGTAAACGAGTTTCTGCTTGGGATCGGCCGGGCCGGTCGCGGTGCGATCCGGATTCGCTCGCAGCAGCACCTCCAGCAAGATCTCCGCGGCCGGGCGGTCGCGCAGATCGATCCCGAAGGACTGGTTCTTGGTGATGCCGTCGAGCTGCAAATCGCCGCCGAGGATTTCGATCGGCACGCCGATGTCGCCGGAAAGCAACTCCAGCGCCTGTTGCAGACTGTCCTTGGGAAACGACAGCGACGTGATCGTCTGCAACTTCTGTTCGATCGTTTGCGGTGCGGCGGCGACGGCGTCTGGCGTCGCTGCGTCGGACGCGGCGCCGGCGGTCGTCGATTGCGTGAGCAACAGCTCTGCGCCCATCAGCAGGTTGTGGCCGGCCGCGGCGGGCAGGTAGCAGCGCACCACGGCTTGGCCGGCGTCGACGCCGTGGCGCGCGTAGCGCGCCGCCGCGCGAACCATCGCAGGCAAACGAATCAACACCTTGCGACCGTACGGGGCCCAGGGAGCGGCCGCGACGATCTCCTCCAGTGAGTTGGCCGCCGCCGCAAGCTGCCGCTGCAATTGGCCGCTGTAAGGTTGGGGCGGGGAGTTGCGCACCGGCGCCGCCCGCAATTCGACAAAGAAGTCGGCGTCCCAATGCCAACTGAGCGCCACCGCCGCGGCGCGGTCATCGGTGAGGATGCGCAGCGCGGTGCGCAACGGTTCGGCGTCGCCGGCAAGCAACCGGTTGCCGCTGGCTTGCAGGAAGCGCGGCTGCACGATGAGGGTGACGTCGCGCTGCGAGTCGCTGGCGGCGAAGAGCTGCTCCAAGTCGCCGTCAAGCGGCGGCGGCTCGGTTTGCGCCTGGAGTTGTTCCACGAGCGAGGTCGAGCAGGCGACGTACGCCGGCGTCTGTCCGTCGGCCTCCGCGAACCCGAATCCCGACCACCCCGAGGGCAGGGAACCGGCTCCCCCGACGATCGGCGGCGGATTCACGAGGAAATCGTCGCTCGAGGCGCGCACCGCAAACTGCAGTCGATCCTCGGCGTCGGGCGCCACGGCGACGAGCAGCGAGTCGATGTCGACCAGCGGAATGCCAAAGAGCTGCTCGACGAAGTCCTTGGCGTGTTCGCCCCACGGACCCAGTGCGGCCAGCGCCTTGGCTCCGTCGGGGTTGGCGGCGATGTCGGCGGGGCGCAGGTGCAGCACCGCTTGCGTGCCGGCGGGCGTCCACTGCCGCGAGATCGGCGGCCCCGCCGTGGGCGACTGCCACAACAGTCGACCGTCGTCGCGGACCACGACCTCGGCGTCTGCCGTCGCCGCCGCGTCGGCGGCTGCGTCGCGATCGGCCTGGGCGGGGGCCACGTTCTCAGCGGACGCCGCCTCCCGGGAAGCAGCGACGTTCGCGGTCGCGGCGGCGTCTGGTCCCGCCGGCGGCGCGCCGCTGCGCAGCAGGAGATACCCGACGACCAGCGCCGTGCTCGCCGCCGCCGATCCCCACGCCAGGGCAATGCGCGCGCGCGACCCCGCGCGCGGCGACTTGGGTCGGCCGCGGCGGCGGCGCGGCTCCTCGCTCACTTTGATGCGCAACGGATCGTCAGCCATATCCCCATCCCCGGCGGTCGCGGTTTTTCTGACGCGACGCCGCGTCGTCGCCAATCGAATTCGCCGCCTCGCGGCAACGCGGGCTCCCCTGCCCTGTTTTCCCGGCTCGCACTCCCGTATTATCCACGAACTCCATTCCCTGGCCAGTCGCCCCCATTCCTTGCTGTCCGTCGAGGTCGTGCATGAAAGCCTTTGAGGCCACGCAGCGTTATTTTCACCGCGCCGCCGATCTGTTGGACATGCCGGACAACATGCGCACGCTGGCGCTCACCGCGCAGCGCGAGGTGCAAGTGCAGGTGACGATCGAGCGCGACGACGGCAACGTGGCCACGTACATTGGCTACCGCGTGCAGCACAACAACGCGCGGGGGCCGATGAAGGGGGGCTTGCGGTTCCACCACGAGGTTGACCTGGACGAGGTCCGATCGTTGGCCATGCTCATGACGCTCAAGACGGCGGTGGTCAATATTCCCTACGGCGGGGCCAAGGGCGGTATTGCCGTGAAAGTCCGCGACCTCAGCCGCCGCGAGTTGCAGCGCCTGACGCGCAAATTCATCGATACGATTCACGACATCATCGGTCCCGACATCGACATCCCGGCCCCCGACATGGGCACCGGGGCCGAGCATATGGCGTGGATCATGAATCAGTACAGCAAGTACCACGGCTTCAGCCCCGGGATCGTCACCGGCAAACCGGTCGAGATGTACGGCATCCCCGGCCGCGAGGAGGCCACGGGGCGCGGCGTCGGCATCCTCACGCTCAAGACCCTCAGCCGATTGGGGCGAAAACCGCAAGACACGAAAGTCGCCATCCAGGGGTTTGGCAACGTAGGTTCGCACGCGGCCAAGTTTCTGCAAGAAGCCGACTGCCGGGTCGTTGCGGTCAGCGACCACACGGGCGGTTGCTACAACGCCCAGGGACTGGAGGTCATGAACGCGATTCGGTACGCCAACTCGCACGAACATCTGCTGGAGGGCTACGCCGACGGCGAGCGGATTACCAACGAGGAGTTGCTGGCGTTGGACGTCGACGTGCTGATCCCCGCGGCCATCGGCGGCGTGATTACCGCCGACAATGTCGACACGGTCAAGGCGCCCGTCATCATCGAGGCGGCCAACGAGCCGATTCGCCCCGAGGCGAACGACGCCCTGGAAGAGCGCGGCGTCGTGGTGGTGCCCGACATCCTGGCCAACGCGGGGGGCGTGACGGTGAGCTACTTCGAGTGGGCCCAAAACCGCCAGTACTACCGCTGGAATCTCGACCGGGTGCGGCAAGAACTCGACCGCGTGCTGAGCCAGGCGTTTGAAGAAGTGTGGGACGTGAGCAAGGAGCGCAAAATCAGTCTGCGCACCGCGGCGTTTCTGCTGGGTATCAAGCGCGTCGCCAAGGCGACGGTGCTGGCGGGGATTGTGTGACGGGTCGGTCTCGCCCGGGGTGGCGCGGGGCCTTCGCCGGGCTGCTGTCGCGGAGCCGGCGGCATGCGCGCTAGCGAACCAGCTGGGACGACACCGGCTCTTCGTGGTTGGCGAGCTGCTCTTCGCGGTCTACGTCCGGCAACGTGCTTTGGGGCCGATATTGCCGCAAGAGCGTTTGTTTGCCGAGTTGGTACTCGCCGGCGGTAATCTTGCCGCGGTCGCGCAGCTTGGACAGCTCCGCAATTTCGTCGGCCAGCGTGGGCTGCTTCTTCTCGCCGCCGCCGACGCTGAATGACAGACAGCCGGTCAACGCGGCCAGCCCAACGAGCCCGACCGTCAGATAATGTTTTCGCATCTTATGACTCCGCACGGCGCCAGCGCAGGGGAACAGACTTGCTGGGAAATCGAAACGTCCGTGCGTGAAATACCGAACGGCGGCCGAGGCGTCAACTCCTGTGGGGGAAGCTAGCAGTGCGCAGTATGTCGGCCGGGTTGACGCTCGACTATTCTCGGGCGACTGATTGGGACGTCGATCACCAGCGGTACCACGGCCCGAGCCAGAAGCAAAACGAGGTTGCGGCGAACGTGAAGACTGCGAGCGTCAACAAAGGGGTGAGCGTGAGTAGTGCGCCAGCGAATTTCCACGGTGAAAGGATCGGCGCCTCCACCAGGGAAAGGCTTTCCTTCTTCTTCCGCAGTCGCCAAAGCCATCGACCCGCCACGGCGCACAACGCCAGCTCGATCATGAAGGTCGGGTCGATCAGGAGATTGGCGGTAATCGAGATCGGACTCAAACCAAGTTGCCCTGCCGAGTCAAGCGTTTCCGCGATTGAATTCCAAATGAACAATAGCGAAGCAAAGCCGAGGAACGCGCACGGCAACCAATCAATGAGTCGCAGCGAGCGATTCTCATGGTTGTTGGCCACAAGGATCGCGTGGCCCGCAGTCGCAGTTCGCGCAGCGCCGACGACACAGAGCGTGGCGCCGATCAGTACTCCTAGTCCGCGTTGCAATCAGTTGGATGCTATTGGCGCCCCCGCAATGTCAGGTGAGATCTCCATCAACCCGCCCCGGTAGTACCAGAGACAAAAAGCCGTGGCCGCGGCGGCGCCAAGAATTGAAACACCCGCCCAAACAAGGCAACGCATCGACGATGCCGCGCGCAATGCAGCAATTGCCGCGACCACGGAAACAACGCTACCCAACGCGGCCAGCGAGGACCTGCGCAACAGCGACCATTCCTCACCATAGGTGTCGATGGCGTACCGTCCGCCGGTGAGATTGAGCCCGCCGTCAATTGCGCACATGGAGTCATGAACAAACCAGCAGATAAAATCCAAATCGACCACGACCCAAGCGGCGTAGACCAGCAAAGCTGCCGACGCGAGGATGTCGATGAGGAAGCGACGCCAGATCGCGCTTGCTGGACGCCGCGACGACGATTGAAACGTGCTGGCGGCAAAGAAAACGAGGATTATCGTGACGAGACCGAGGGGGGACGCCCAATCCACTTGCCCGAAGATCTCACTCTCGGGGAGCTGCCAATAACCGCGCGATTGCAGGAGGCTGGCTAACAGCGTGCCAGACAAGGAAATTGCCAGCGCGCAGCGCCAAGCCATGGCCGCGATGCGGGAAAACTCGAGCTGGCGGCTGTCGGCAGGTACTCGAAGCTTGGCGCGACGAATCGATATGGCCTGCCGGACGAGGGAAACAACCAGCCACTCGGCGGCGATCACGAGGCAGAACCAGCCGATGTCGAAATCGTCCGGACCGGCCAAGACTAGTGCCACGGCAACTGTTGCAACGATTGCCAACATTTCGGCGACGCTGACGCGAAACAGCGACCGCGGAGCCGCGGGACCTGCGGGGACGTCAGGCTCGGCGGGTGGCAAACGCCGCATCAATTCATATTGCCGTGGGCTTGGTTTGCGTGGGACTGTCAGCAATTCGCCGCGGCCTGCCGGATCTTGTCGCAAGAAACGGCGTCCACCGAAACGCGTCTTGCCCAGATCATACACGAATGCCAAGTCTGTGCGGAGCGAACGGTCAATCGCACTGGGGCATCCACGCCTTCAACACGTTGAAGGCTGGCCAGCCAAGGAACGTCGCGACGAAGCAAACGAGGCGTGTCTGACGAGCGTCCCGGTGACGCCGCGCCCACATAAATGCGGCGATGACCGCTGCGAAGACCAGAGGGTTGATACTGCCATCCGTCATGACGGAAATGGCGCCGCCGAGAATTCCCCCGACGATCGCCGCCAGCGCGACGCCGACAATTCTGAAGAATGTGCTGCTGGCGTTGGCTGGCACCGGCGGGAACTGTCGGGCGCGGGAGAAGTGCCAAGAAAGCAGTTCATTCAATTCATTGATGCCATTGTTGAGACGCTCCTATTGGCATCAAGCCTGCCGCAGCGGCACAGCCGCAGGAGGCGTCAGTCGGCGGACGTTGCTTCTGCTTCTACGCAACCCGGGCAGGCGGGACGCCCGCCCGGGCTGCTTGCTCGCGCTGCGTGTCACGCGTCGAGGCAGCTGAGCAGGGCGATGATCTTCAAGACCGCGGCAATCCGGCCCGGCGAGACGAACGCTTGTGCGCTCAGCGTCCGCCTCAGGCTGTTTGCGTAGTCCAGAAAGTGCCGTTGCGAGCTGCGCAAGGCCGCGGGGCCCAGGTCGGCGATCGCGTCGCCCCAGGCCTGCTCTGCTGCGGCCACCGCCGCGGGGGTTCCGTCGAGTGCGGAATAGAGCACGTCGTCCAGGGCGTCGAGCTGCTCGGCGCGGGGATCATCGAGTTCCAGCGAGACGTATTCGGTGAAATCGGAATTGGCGAAATCTTGGTCCGTCATCGTGTCGGGTCCTTTATCCTTACCGGGCCAGCGCCGGCAATTGTCGGCGCAGAAAGAGGAGTGAGGGCGGCGGCGCGGAGCCGGTCCGCCGCCAACGGCAAGCAGCGAAGCGCGGAGCCGCTAAATGTTCAGCCGCACGCCGGCGGCGACGAGTGAACCGGCAACCGGCGGCCGAGCGAGCGGCTCCCGCGTGCGGCGGCAAGGCGGCGTCGGACAGGGCGCTCCGATCGAAGCCAGCCCCATGTGGGTCGACCCGCCGTCGGTCGATTCGCTCGATTCGTCCGCGGCCAAGATCGAGGCGGCGACCTCGGACCAAGTCAGCGGCGTCGGCGCCGCAACGACCTCGACCAGACGACGCCCGCTGTCGGTCGCCACCGGCCGCGGAGTCAGCCGCTCGCCAAGACAAACCTTCCTGGCGTTCGCGATGATGCCTCGCGAGCCAGTCGCCATTGTTAGCTGGCTGCTAGCGGACGACGCGGCAACTCCGGCGTCCGCCAACAGCACGGCGATGACGATCAACGACGACGAGCAGAGACATGTCTGGAGAAATCGGCGCATAGTCTTGCCTTCCAATTGCAAGACTACGCAGCGGCGCGACTATTCTTCAATCGCAGTTGGATGACAATTCTGTCAGGGACCAAGTCGGAGCAGGCGGCCCGGGAGCCGCGCGGCGGCCCGAGCTGCTCGCTACCGACTGCCGACCGACTCATGGCTCATGACCCCGGCGATGATGGAACACGCCTCGTCGATCTGCTCGGTCGAGACGTCCAGGTGCGTTACGGCGCGCACCTTCTGCGGGCCGTTGGCGTTGACCGCGACGCCGAGCTCGGCCAGGCGAGAGACGAACTCGGCGGCGGTTCCCAGCTTTTCGTCGACCGAAAAGATGACGATGTTGGTGTCGACGTGCGGCGGGTCGAGCGCGAGGCCGTCGGTGGCGGCGATCGCGGCGGCGAGACGTTTGGCGTTGGCGTGATCCTCGGCGAGGCGCTCGACGTGATTCTCCAAGGCGTACAGTGCGCCGGCGGCCAGCAGGCCGGCTTGGCGCATGCCGCCGCCAAGGGCCTTGCGCACGCGCCGCGCGCGTTCGATCACAGTGCGCGGGCCGCACAATGCCGAACCGACCGGGGCGCCGAGGCCTTTGCTGAAACAGACGCTCACGGTGTCGAAGTGCTGGGCCCAATCCGCCGGGCTAATGCCGGTGGCGACCGCGGCGTTCCACAGCCGGGCGCCGTCGAGATGCCGCACGAGCCCCTGTTCTCTGGCCCACTGGCAGACGCGCTCGATCGAGTCGTAGGGAATGACCGAACCGCCGCCCCGGTTGTGGGTCTGTTCTAGCGAGATCAGTCGCGTGCAAGGAGCGTGGATGCTCTGGGGCCGGACGTGGGGCGCGAGCAACTCGGGCGTGAGCACCTGGTCGGCGGTGGTCACGGGCCAGGCGCTGAGGCCGAAGAATTGGGCGTACGCCGCCTGCTCGTAGCGCAGCACGTGCGACTCGGCTTCAATGAGAAACTCGTCGCCGGGCTGGCAATGCACCCGCAGGGCGATCTGGTTGCTCATGGTGCCCGAGGGGACGTACAGGGCGGCTTCCATGCCCAACAGGTCGGCGACCCGGCGTTCGAGATGGTTGACGGTGGGGTCGTCGCCGTACACGTCGTCGCCGACCTCGGCGGTGGCCATGGCTTGTCGCATGCCGGGGGTGGGACGGGTTACCGTGTCGCTGCGGAGATCGATCATGGGTCGGCGGGAGGTGAAGGGCGGGCGGGGAAGGCTGGAGGATGCGGGCTCGCGGCGGTAGGCTAGTGCCAGCCGCGTCGAGGCGCCCGTTACGCGCCAAGCGGTATTTTAGCCGCGCGGCCCCGGGACCATGCAAGACGGTTGGCGCGAACAAAAGCGGTTTGTGCGTAGCGCATGAGTCGGTCTTGGCCTGAGGCGCAAGCCGCGGCTTGGCGACGGAGTCGGACGGCGTGAAAAAGTTATGCGGCGCGAAGCGAACTGAAATCCCGCGGCTTGCACCAATGGCTAGGGATTTTTTGAGGACTCGGACTGGGGGCGGTGTTAGCCGTCGGCGCGCGCCTGTTTTTTCGACTTAATTTCCCATTTTTTTCGCTACCTGACATGACGCTTTCCATTGCTCGAATTGATACGCGTGACGCTGCTGCGGCGGAGCAGATTGAGGCGTTGCGCGCCAAGTTGGCGCCCGAGGGGAACGTCGTCAGCGAAGCGGGACGGCAGAAGACGATCGACGTGTTCGGCGCGCCGCTGACCCCGGTGCAGGTCGTCGAGCGGATTTGCCGCGACGTGCAGACCGACGGGCTCGAGGCTGTGCTGCGCTACACGGCGGCGCTCGACGGCAAGCAGTTGGGCGCCGATGAGTTGCGCGTGAGCGCCGACGAGTTGGCCGCGGCGCACGCGGCTGCGGAGCCGGCGTTTTTGGAAACGATTCGCCGCGTTCGCGAGCGCGTGCGACAATTCCAAACGGCGATTTTGCACCGCGACGTGATGGTCAATGTCGATCACGGCAGCTACCTGCGGCAACGTTACCTGCCGCTGCGGCGCGCGGGCATTTGCGTCCCTGGCGGGGCGGCGGCGTATCCTTCCACCGTGTTGATGACCGCCGTGCCGGCGCAGGCGGCGGGCGTCGAGGAGCTGGCGGTCGTGGCGCCGCCGACGCTGTTCGGTTCTTACAATCAAGACCTGCTGGCGACGTGTCATGAGCTGGGCATCAGCGAAGTGTACCGCGTCGGCGGCGCGCAAGCGGTGGCGGCGCTCGCCTACGGCGTGAAGGGGCTGCCGGCGGTCGACAAGATCGTGGGCCCCGGCAACCTGTTCGTGGCGCTGGCGAAGAAGCATGTGTTCGGCACGGTCGACATCGATTCGATCGCCGGCCCTAGCGAAGTGATCGTCATCGCCGATGAATTCACGCGGGCCGACTTCACCGCAGCCGACCTGATCGCGCAGGCGGAGCACGCCCCCGGCTCGGCCGTGCTGATGACCTGGCACGCACCGCTGATCGACGCGGTCGCCGTCGAGCTGGAGAAGCAGCTTGCCGATTTGGAGCGTAGCGACGTGACGCGGCAGTCGCTTGAAGCGTTCGGGGCGCTGATTTTGGTGCGCGACGCGAACGAAGCGGTGGATTTGGCCAACCAGCTGGCGACCGAGCATTTGCATCTGGCCGGGACGCTCAGCGCCGAACTGCTGCCGAGAATTCGCTACGCCGGCGCGATCTTCGTGGGGCCCAAAACCCCCGTCCCTGTCGGCGATTACGCGGCCGGCCCCTCGCACGTCCTGCCGACCGGGGCCACGGCGCGGTGGGCCAGCGGGTTGAGTTCAAACGACTTTTTGCGGTCAAACAGCATCATCCACCTCAACGAAAGCGGGCTCGCCGAAATCGCTGACGACATCCTCGCACTCGCCGCGAAAGAAGGCCTCACCGGGCACGCCGCGGCGGTAAGGATGCGGCTGCAGCGGTGACTGGTGGTCGGTGACTGGTGACTGGTGACTGGTGACTGGTGACTGGTGACTGGTGACTGGTGACTGGTGACTGGTGACTGGTGATCAGTGATCAGTGATCAGTGATCAGTGATCAGTGATCAGTGATCAGTGATCAGTGATCAGTGATCGGTGATCGGTGATCGGTGATCGGTGTACGCTTGGTCTCAGCATTTCCCATTCCCCCTTCCGCCTTCCACATTTCCCTTCACGATTGCATTTCATGTTTCGCTCCAACATTGTCGCGATGACTGGCTACACCCCCGGCGAGCAGCCGCGGGGCGAGGATGTCATCAAACTCAATACCAACGAGAATCCCTATCCGTGTTCGCCGACGGTCAAGGCGGCGATTGGGCGGGTCTGCCAGGCCGGGCTGCAGAAGTACCCGGACCCAAGCGCCACGGAGTTTCGCGAAGCCGCGGCCGAGTTGCTCGCCAGCGAGCTGCCGGCGATCACGCCCGAGTGGATCCTGTGCGGCAACGGCAGCGACGACTTGCTGACGATCATCACCCGCGCGCTGGTCGACTCGGGCGACCACATCCGCTTCCCGCGGCCCAGCTACGTGCTGTACGACACGCTGGCGGCGATTCAAGGCGCCGAGTGCGACGTGGTCAACTTCCAGGCAGATTGGACCCTCAGCGAGCGGTTCGCCAAACACTGCGACAAACTGCGGCTGGCGTTTCTGGCCAATCCCAACAGCCCGTCGGGCACCGTGTTGGCGGCCGACGACGTCGCGAAGATTGCGACCGCCCTGCCCTGCCCGCTGGTGGTTGACGAGGCGTACGTCGATTTTGCCGACGGCAATTGTCTGTCGTTGGTCGCCGACAACGAGCGCGTGATTATCACGCGCACGCTCAGCAAGAGTTATGCGTTGGCGGGGCTGCGGTTCGGCTTCGCGGTCGCGCAGCCGCAGGTGATCGCCGAGTTGGGCAAGGTGAAGGATTCGTACAACTGCGACGCCCTGGCGATCGCCGGCGCCACGGCGGCGATCCGCGACCGGGCGTGGTTCGATCGCACCCGCGCGGCGGTGCTCGCAACGCGCGCCCGGCTGCTAGCTGAGCTGCGCGCCCGCGGCTTCGAGTGCGTCGACTCGCAGGCCAACTTCGTTTGGTGCCAGCCGCCCGGCGGCGCTCCGCGGGCGCTCTACGAGCAACTCAAGGCGGCCGGTATCCTGGTGCGATACATGGACTACGGCGACTGCGGCGACGGGCTGCGGATTACCGTGGGAACCGACGCCCAGATTGATGCGCTGCTGGCGAAGTTGGATGACCTGGCGCCATGAACGCGAGATTCGGCCCGCACGCCAGGTGAAGCGGCCAGGACAACAGGATGTCCAGGACTTGCGGGATTGCCAGAATCGTGATGAGGTTGGCCGCCCCGACTGGCGGGCGACCATTATCCTGCTCCTTCTGCTATCCTGTCAGAGCTTCCCGGCGTTCTTGCCGGGGCAACCAACGAGGAATCGAGGAAACTCGCCGTGGCTGAATTGTTGACTGTCAGTTCGCTGATTGCGTTGGCGACCCTCGCTATTCTGGAAATCGTGCTGGGCATCGACAACGTCGTGTTCCTGGCGATTCTCACCGGCAAGCTGCCGGCCGAGCAACAGCCCAAGGCGCGAACCATGGGACTGGCGCTGGCGGCGGTGGGGCGCATCGCGCTGCTGTTCGCGATCTCGTGGGTCATCACGCTCGACAAGACAACGCTGTTCGAGCTGCCGTTCGACATGCCCGGCGGCGGCCACGGCAGCGCCAAGGCGACCGATCACAAGGACGCCGACGCGGCCGCCGGCGAGGTCGTCGATCCGCCGGGCAAGACGCCGATCACGGCCAAGGATTTGGTGCTGCTCGCCGGCGGGTTGTTTCTGCTGGGCAAGAGCACCTGGGAAATTGGCCACCAAATGGACCCGGGCCACGAGGCCAGCGGCAAGTCGGCCACGTCGTTTGCCGCGGCATTGGTGCAAATCATGGCGATCGATATGGTGTTTTCGCTCGACTCGGTGCTGACGGCCGTGGGGATGGTGCGACCCGATGATTATTCCGCGCGGTGGGTGCCGCTGACGATCATGATCACCGCGGTGCTGCTGGCGATCGGCGTGATGCTGATCTTTAGCGGACCGATCTCGCGATTTGTGAACGATCACCCCAGCGTCAAAATGCTGGCGTTGGCGTTTCTGATTCTCATCGGCGTCGTGTTGATCGCCGAGGCGCTGCACACGCATGTGCCGCGGGGATACATCTACTTCTCGATGGGCTTTTCACTGCTCGTGGAGATGCTGAACCTGCGCGCCGGGGCGGCGCGACGAGCCCAGCAAGCCACGGCGTAGCCCGCCACGGCCGCGGCCTGGTTCTCACTGAGGTCAGTCGAATTGCAACCAGTCGACTTCGAGCGTCGGCGCTGCGTCGCCCGGAGCGGTCGATTCATCGGCCTCGGCAGAGTCGAACATTTCGTCGATGGCGGCGTACCGACGGGCGAGCTTCGCCAAAGAGGCCGGCGCCGGTGCGGAGACGGGCGCTTGTGGACCGCTCGTTGCGAATTCGGGGGCAAGGGGTGCGTCAACGCGCGTCGACGCGCCCTGGGCGCTGGCGACGGCGCTGGCCAACGAAGCGAGCTCCTGCGATGAGAACGGAACGAACCGTTGCAACTCTGCCAGGGCGACCGCAATGCCGTCGGCAAGGTCGACGCGGCCTAACTCCACGCTGGGGTCGGCGAGCGAGTAAATCGAGACCTCGCCGCTGGAAACGACCGCCAGCCGATCGCCGACCTGCAGTGAACGCAAGATACGCGCGTCGTGTTCGATGAACGCCGCCTCTTCGAACCCGGTGGTCGCGTTGATTCGCAGCACCTGCAACCCGCCGATGGCACCGTACTCCGAGCTGCCGCCGCCTTCGCTATGCACGGGGATTGCCAGGAGCCCGGCCTCGGCGAAGTAGCCGATGGCGTGGTGCTCGACGTCGCCAATGGCCCAGCGATCGCCGGTGGCGATTGACGCCGTGGCGCGATTGCCCGCGAACGAGTAGCGGTGTGCCAACTGGGGATCACTGAGGTCGCTGACATCGAAGATCGACGCTTGTAGCTCCTGAAAAAGTCCGCGATCTTCCAGCGCCCCGCGGCCGATCGCCAGTACAAAATTCTCGCCGATCGGCTGGAGATACTCGGAGTAACCGGGGATCTTCAATTCGCCAGCGACGGTTGGGTTCGTGGGATCCGAGAGGTCAATCGCAAACAGCGGGTCGACCTTGCGAAAGGTGACCGCAAACGCCCGGTCGCCCATGAACCGCACCGCGTAGAGCCGCTCGCCGGGCGCGAGATTCGCGATTGTCCCGACCACCTTGAGCCTGGCGCCATGCTGTTCGAGCACGAACAGGCTCTGCTCCCCCCATTGCTCGGTGACGACGCGCAGCCGACCTTCGTACTCGTCCAGGGCGAATTGATTGATGAGCGACCCATCGACGTGGCCCGTTGCGGCGCGGCGAAGTTCGTGCGACTCGTTGTCGACGTCGAACTTGTGGATCGTCAGGGTGGCGCCGTCGTACCACCTGCCATTGTCTCCCACGCTGTTTCCAGCGACATAGAGGCTGTCGTTCGTCGAGTAGACGGTCGTGGCCTGAAATCTCTTGATCGTTTTCAAGTCGGTCGGTCCGGTCGCGGCGTCCGTCGTATCGAAGGTCGCCACAATCGTGCGGGGTCGTCCTCGGTACTCGACGCCGTCGTGCAGGGCTTCGTTCAGCGTGACCAGCGGCGTCTCGTTGACCACGCCGCCGGCGCCGTCGAGTTGTCGATAGCCGGCCAGGCGCGTTTCGCGCACGACTTGCAGGGCGCGACTCAGATAGGCGTCGCGCGATTCGTAGGCGTATTGTCGCGCGCCGGTCTCGGGGTCAATCTCCCCGGCGACGAGTTGGATGTCCGGCAGCGCGATCGACGAGGCGCCCGACGCGTCGAGCACCAGCCGAAGCTCGCCGTCGACCATGCGCGAAGCGATCATCCGTCCGTCGAGTTCGGTTCGTTCAACCAGCTTCGGCGCGGCGCGATCGGCGACGTCCAGCACCGTGACCGTGGTTGTGCCTGCCGCCGAAGACATGGCGGAGTATCTGAATGAAACTCCCTCCCACTCGGGGGCGTACGGCGATGCGGCCTCTTCGACGATTGTCAGCCGGTTGTTGAACAGGTACATGCCGATCGCGCGCCCGTCGAGTTGCACCTGGGCGACGATGGCGGGTTGCTCGCCCCGCAAGTCGAGAATGGACAACTTGCCATCGGCGACGAGATACAGATACTCGCCGTCGCTCTCCACCAGATCGGCTTCATCGACGCCCGCGACTTGAACGTTGGTCGCTTCACCCGCCGCCGTCGTGCTGGCGACCGCGAAGTTCTGGACCGCGATCAGGTCGTCCAGCAGCAGCTCGCCGCCCGTGTACCAGCGCCGCCCGGCTGCTTCTTGGCCGAAGAGTTCGCCATACTGTTGATCGATCTGCTGCACATACCAATCGGGCAAGCGATCGATGGCGTTGTAGACTGGGCGGTCCGTTTGGGCCGGCAGTGCTGGCGCCCAGGGGCCGGCGTAGTCGATGTAGCGGGCGTCGCTCACCAGGGACGTCGGATTCTGGAGGATCAACACGTCGGTCGCCGCCGACGCCAGGCCTGCGGCG
>JAGQOU010000081.1 GCA_020427145.1 Planctomycetales bacterium
GGCAGTCGGTGTCGCTGTGGCACTCCTGTCGCGACGCCAAGGAAACGCTCTTCGCCCACGACGCTCCGGACAGTCATCGTATTTCCGTGTTGGGACGCGGCAGCAAAGTGATTGGCGGCACGACTTCCGTTGACTTGCCGCGCGACCTGGCGACCGAATTGCTCGTGGGCGGCTTCTTTCCCAAGTGCGGTCTGGCCGAGAAACCGCAGCGGCGGCGCGCGTCGGGGTTTCAAGAAATCGGTTTGCCGTTCGAGTCGGACGTGGCCGTTACGCGGCACCTGGCGGCGTTTCTCTCGGCCCATGGCGGCGACGGGCAGCAAGCCGCGTTCCCCACGCACGTGCTGTTCAACGGCGGCGTCTTCAAGGCCGACATGCTGCGATCGCTGGTGCTGGACGCCATTCGCGAATGGTCGCCCGCGGGCGACGCGGTGCGGGAACTCCCCGGCCAGCGGAGCTTGGATTACGCGGTCGCGACCGGGGCCGCCTTCTACGGTTGGACGAAAGAGCACGGCGGCATTCGCATTCGGGGCGGCGCGCCGCGTTCGTACTACGTGGGGGTGGAAACGGCGGGGCTGGCCATCCCGGGGGCGCCGCGTCCGCTGCGCGCCCTGTGCGTCGTGCCGAGCGGGATGGAAGAAGGCACCTCCGTGGAGGTTCCCTCCGGCGAGATTGGGCTCGTCCTGGGCGAACCGGCGCATTTTCGTTTCTTCAGTTCCGCCGTCCGCCCCGACGACCGGCCGGGCGACATGCTGCCGGATATCGACGAAAGCGAGTTGGCAGAGACGGACTCGCTGGAGACCATGCTGCAAGCGGATGCCGACGAGTCGGAAACTTACCTCCCCGTGAGATTCGAATCGCGGATCACCGAACTGGGCGTGTTCGAATTGTGGTGCGTCAGCACCACGACCGATCAGCGCTGGAAGCTCGAGTTCAGCATTCGTCAGGACGCCCAGGACGAGACGGCAGCGTGAGCGACACGGTCAATCAGGCAACGTCGGCCGACGCCGCGCCAAGTCGTTACGTTGTGGGGATCGACCTGGGGACGAGCAACTCCGCGGCGGCTTACGTCGACGTGCGTGAGTCGCCGTGGCGCGTGCGCGTGTTTCCCGTGCCGCAGATTGTGGCGCCCTTCGAGGTGGCTGATCGTGAAACGTTGACTTCGGTCCACTATCAGGCGACGGACGCCGAAGCCGCCGCGGGTGCTTTGCGACTGCCGTGGGGTCCCGACAAGCCGCGCCATGCCGTCGGGTTGTTCGCCCGCGACCGGGGCGTCGGGCAGCCGGCGCGCACGATTGTGTCGGCCAAGTCGTGGTTGTCTCACTCGGGGGTCGATCGCACCGCCGAGTTGCTGCCCTGGCAAAGCGACGTCGACGTGGACCGCCTGTCGCCGGTGGAGGCCTCGTCGCGGATTCTCAATCATCTCCACGAGGCGTGGAACGCTGCGTTCCCGAACTTTCCGCTGGCCGAGCAGGAGGTGATCGTCACGCTGCCCGCGTCGTTCGACGAGGTGGCGCGGGAGTTGACGGTGGCGGCGGCGAAACAGGCCAACCTTCCCCGCGTCGTGCTGTTGGAGGAACCGCAGGCTGCGTTCTACGCGTGGGTCGACCGTCATGGCGAATCATGGCGGCAACAGGTCGCGGCAGGGCAAAAGGTGCTCGTGTGCGACATCGGCGGCGGCACGACCGACTTCACGCTCATCCGCGTGCGAAGCCGCGACGATTCCGACGACCTGCAATTCCACCGGGTCGCGGTGGGCAATCATCTGATTCTCGGCGGCGACAATCTTGATTTGGCGCTGGCTCGGCACATTGAACAGAAGCTCGCCGGAGCGGACAGGCTGCCGCTGCAGCAATGGGAAGTCCTGGTGCGCTCGGCACAGCGCGTGAAGGAACTGCTGTTGAGCGAGACGGCGCCCGAGTCGACGACGATCAATCTTCCCGCGGCCGGCTCCAAGGTGGTCGGCGGATCGCTGCAGGCGGAGGTCACGCGCAGCGAGGCCCGCGAGTTGCTCGTCGAAGGGTTCCTGCCGCCGGTGGACTTGGCCGATCAGCCGTCGCGGCGGCGTTCGGGGTTTCAAGATTTTGGATTGCCCTACGCTTCCGATCCGGCGATGACGAAGTACCTGGCGGCGTTCCTGTCCGCCCACCGGCACACAGGCGACGACGCGCCCGACGCCGACTGGCAAGCCGCGGGCGACCCCGATCCCGCGCGGCCGGACATTGTGTTGTTCAATGGGGGATTTTTCGCCTCGCCGGTTTTGCGCGATCGATTGCTGGAGACGCTCTCCGCGTGGTTTTCGCGTCCCGGAGAACAGTGGCGACCACAGGTCTTGGAGAACGAGCGACTCGATCTGGCCGTTGCCCAGGGCGCTGCTTACTACGGCATGGTTCGGCGCGGCGAGGGCGTCGGGATCACCGCCTCGCTGGCGCGGAGCTATTACGTGGGCGTCGCCGGCGATCCGCCGCGGGCGGTGTGCGTGGCGCCTGGCAGTGCCGCCGAGGGGCAGGACTTTGAGATCAGCGATCTCGATTTTCAGATCGCGTTGGCCGAGCCCGTCGAGTTCCCGCTGTTCGTGTCGAGCACGCGGCTGGCGGACGCGCCGGGAACGCTCGTCGAACCGGACCTGGCGGAACTGACGCCGCTGCCGCCCATTCGCACCGTTTTGCATCTGAGCAGGAAGAACCAACCGCAGTCTGCCACGGTGCGTCTGCACGTTCGTCTGTCCGAAGTGGGGACGTTGGAACTGTCGTGCCACGATGTGACGGCCGAGCGCAGTTGGCAACTGCAATTTGATATCCGCTCGACGACGCAAACCGATTTGGCGCCGCATGAATCGCAAGCGGAACGCGAGGGGGTCGTCGACGAATCGACGCTCGACGCCTGCCGCGATTGCGTCGAAGCCGTCTTTGGCGCCGCGGCGACGGCGCAACCGCCGCGGTTGATGAAGGATCTCGCCAGCGTGCTGGAGCGACCCAAGCACGAGTGGCCGACCTCCGTGCTGCGGCGCCTGTGGGAGATGCTGATGCAGGCCGAGTCGGGCCGGCGGCGGTCGCCTGCGCACGAGTCCCGGTGGCTGAACCTGGCGGGCTACGCGCTGCGGCCGGGTTACGGGTTCGCTGTCGACGATTGGCGCGTCGCCGAGACGTGGCGATCGATCTCGGGCAAGATCGCGTTTCCCGCATCGCAGGCCGAGTCGCTGGTGCTGTGGCGGCGCATCGCCGGCGGCCTGAGTCGCGGCCAGCAGCTGGGGCTGGCCGAGCCGTTGCTCGCCGACGTGCGGGCGCTGTTGCGACGGTTTCGCGGCGGCCAGGCGAAGGCTGTTTCCACCATGATCGATCCCGCCCAGTCCGCGGAGGTCTGGCGGCTGTTGGGGGCGTTGGAATTGCTGCCGGTGGCCACGAAGATTGAACTGGGCGACGCCATTTTGGAACTGTTGCCGAAACGCAAATTGGCCAAACGCGTGCCGGATATGTTGTGGGCCCTGGGGCGAATCGGCCAACGCGTGCCGCTGTATGGTCCGCTCAACACGTTGGTGTCGTCCCACATCGCAGAGCGATGGTTGTCGTCGCTGCTGGCCTGCCAGGCGGCGCGCGATCACATGGCGACGACGCTGATGCAGTTGGCCCGCCGGGCCGACGATCGCCACCGCGACGTGGCGGGCGACATCCGGTCGCAGGTCGTCGATTGGCTGCACGTGCAGGGAGCGCCCGAGCATTTTCGCCAGTTGGTCGAAACGGGAGGCCGGTTGGACGCCGAAGAACAGGGGATCGTCTTTGGCGACTCGCTGCCCATCGGGCTTCGCATCCGCTAGCAGCGCAATTTGTTTCCTCCGCGACGGGGTTACGGCCTTCGCTGCGAGCAGAGGAATCCACTGGCAGACCCGGGCGTGCCGAGAGCGTAGCGGGCGATTCGGCAACGTGGCGGCGGGTGGAAAATCTCGCCCACGGCAGTATGATCCAGGCGTTGCCGCGCCTCCCCAGCCAGCAAGTCTGGCGAACATTGTTTTGAGTGAAAGCTATGATGATTTCCCGTTCCGTCGTGGGCTTGTGCCTGGTCTTGTTCATCGGCGCCACGACGCACTCGGCGCCCGCCGCGGCGCAAGAGACCTTGGACCTGAACGTGGCGGTTCAGCGAGGCCTGGTTTCGGTCGACGTTGAATCACTGGGGGGAGCCACCGGGAACCGAGTCAAGGTTCGCGTGCAGAGGAAGGTCGACAAGCCGCTCAACCTGACCATTCAGCCTGGCACGACCTTTGCGCCCCAGGGCGCCGACGTGCAAGGGCTCGCGATCGTGAAGCTGGTTGGCAAGTACGTGCCCGGCAATCGCTACCAGCGCAGTTCCACGATAGAGTTGGTTGACAATCAGCCGCACGCCTATTTGCTGCAGTCCGTCTGCATCGACTACCACAAATCGTCGCCGCGGCAGGGGCAGAAATATCAGTTGAGCGGCGTGGACGTTCGCTGCCAGCGGATCCTTTCGGCTCCGCTGGTCGAGGGCGCTTCGATCTGGTCGTACCAATGCGCCGTGTGGATCGATCGCGTCGGCGTGTCGACCAGCGACTTGCAGCGAATATTCCACGTGAAGGCTGTCGACATCCAGGCCGCCCAGGCGATGATCAAGCACGCCGAGCGAGTGGGCGCCGAGTCGCTCAAGAATGTCGACGTGTCGGTCGACGTCCGCAACCAGATCGGGGGCCTGTTTTCCGCGGACCCGCAAGTGCGCGTGGAGGCCTATCGTGGCGTGCAACGGCTCAGCGCGGAGGACCGCAGAAAGCTTCAAGTGCTGGTGGGCGTCAACGTGCTGCGCGGCGGCGAGCTGCCTGCCGCCGCCGAACTGAGGGCCGCCAACACGTTGCAGAGTTTGGTGCCCGAAGGACTTGAACTGCCGAAGCTGCAGATTCCCGAATCGCTGGAAGAGCTCGCAACCTTGTTGCAGTCGCTGCCGGGGTCCGCGGACGGTGACGCCGACGCCCGGCGGTTGCCGCGGCTCCGGCTGTTGCCGTTGATGGTGAGCCTGCGAGCCCGCCGTCCCGCGATTCGCGCCTTCGCCGTGCGGCAGGCGGCCCAGATCGACGACCCCTGGGCGATCGACACGCTGATCGTAATGCTGGCCGATCCGAGCGAGCGCGTTCGTCAGGCCGCCGCCGAAGGGCTGAAGACTCGAACGAACCAAGACTTTGGCGAAGACGGCGAGCAGTGGCGAGTTTGGTGGGAGCAGGCACAGGACGAACTCGAAACGGCGCCCCCGTCGCCAGCTCCCTAGACGAGACGATCGCCGCGCTCTGGTGCGCGGTCTGGAGCTTTGCGAAACGGACTGCCGCCAGCGTTCGGGCCACAGCAGTCGACGTCGCCTAGGATCGCGACTTGCGGCAAGCCAATCCCATGATCGTCGCCAGGACCAGCATCACGGCCTGCGACGCGGGTTCGGGCACGGATGTGATCGAGCCGGCGCTGGCGCCAAACTGCGACTGCCAGATCGTCAGATCGTCGGCCGCCACGTTGCCGTCGCCGTTGGCGTCTCCGTCGCCGAGCAGCGCCGTACCGTCGGTCACGGGAAAGCCGCGCTGCCAAGCGAGGAAATCGCCGCCGTCCACGATCGTGTCGCCGTCGAAGTCGGCATTGTCGGTCATGGGCGGCGGAATGACGCCCGCTTCAACCACGAGATTGTCGAAGATGATCCAGTTGGTCGAGTTCGCTGAATTGAAGATGTCCGCCGCAGCCAGAACGATGTCGCCGCTGGTGGCGCCGCTGCTGGCGTCGAAGGTATCGAGCAAGGTGTCGCTCACGTAAAACTTGATCGTGTCGCCCTCCTTTGTCAGTCGCAGCGCCATCCATTGGTTGCCGGGGAAACCGGCGTCGTTGAAGACAGGATCGGTGCCGTCGGGAAAGATACCTATCGTCTCCGGGTCGGGAACCGCGGTGCCGTCGTCGCCATCGTACAGTTTGGTCACCGTACCGTCGGTCACGCGATAGTAGTCGTCGGCGTACGCCGTATTGTCCAAACCGCTGTTATGCGGCACGTGGTAATATTGCCCGGCGCCGCTGGGAACGAAGGTGAATGGCACGGCTGTGCCGTCGCCATTGACGCCGAGCACCGCGTGTTCCGATGAGCCGCCGCCGGACTCATAGTAGATAAAGGCGTCGACGGTGATCGTATAGTCGCTTGGCAGGCCGGCGATCAGCGGGCTGACGCCAATCGCCTCGCCTTCGTCACCGGGCTCGTCGAAGTTGTTGACTTGAATGCCCAATCCGATCGTACCGCCCGTCGAACTTGGAACAGGCGGAACGGGAATGGCGGGATCTCCGGACAATGGCATATAGCCCGGTAACGTGCTGTAGTCGAGCGCAAAATTGACCACGCCGTCGTACTCGCCTGGTCCCGGGGTCGGCACCACCTCGGTCGAGAAGAACGGAGCCGAGTATCGCGACGCGGCGTTGCCGTCGTCGAAATCGTCCGAGAACAAGATCTGCGCTTGCGAGCGGGTCGCGAGCAACCCAGCGGCGAGCAGCAGCGCGGAAGCGGTCAAGACGACACGACGATTGCGGAGATTCATGTCAGCAACTCCTGGGGCAACAGAGCGAAGGCGGTGCGCGGGATGGTGCACCGGCGGCGAAATGCAATCTAACGACTTTGGCTTAGCGTGCCAAAAGATTCACCAAATCTTTTTTATTGTGATATTTCGTATCTTGATCGTGCGCTGCTACGCAATGTCGCTATTCTCTGATCTTGAAAAGCTGCCAACCTCCAGTGCTTCAATCGCCCTAAAGGGTATGCGCTAGAGGTATTTATACTTGGCGAAACGCTCGTCGATCGTGCATGACTCAGGGGCGGCGATTGATCGACGTTTGCCCTGTGTTGCGCAATTGCAGAGTTGTCGAGCGCCAAAGCGAGAGTGCCGCTGGCGAAAAGAGCTTTCCTGCTCGACATTTTGTTGACACAGGACAGGCGACCTTCGAGAATCGGCCCTGATGTTCCTGCGGTCAGTGCGCGCCGAATTGCAGCGCCACGAGATCGCCTAGCTGGCGACGCGACCTCAGCCATGGCCACTGGCGGCGAAACTCACACCGGGAGACGAACTCATGATTCGATTTCGAGCAGCCCTCGTTCTCGGCGGCGCAATCGCGCTTGCCGCGAGTTCCGCGGCGCGGGCGCAGTACTTTGCCGACGACTTCGATGACCTCGGCGCTGCGACGCGATTTTCCGCGCCGATTTTCTCTGCCGAAACAGGCGTGATCGACGGGACCGTCGACTACGCGTTTGATTACGGCACATTGGGCGTTCCCTCGGCGCCGCGCAGCGTCGGCGGGACGACCATCGGGCTGGGCATTGCCGTCAACAACACCGACGACCCCGTTGACGAAGGCGAGGCGGTTGGCGTGCGCCCGCTGATCGGCAGCTTGCCGACGAACTATCGCGTCGTGGTCGACGCATTCATCTACTACGCCTCCGGCGGCGGTTCGTCGGAACACGCCGTGCTTGGGGTCAATGGCGACGGCGCCTCGGTGCCGTTCACGTTTGTCCCGGGGGGGGGCGGCCAATTCTACCACATCCCCCATAACAGCGGTCTTTCCAACACGGCGTACGCCGACGACTACTATCGCGTTGCCGACGGGGTCGTTACCAAGCTGTACGACGGCGACAGCGGCACCGTGTTCCCCGATCCTGAAACGCTGGGCATCTTCCCCGACGGCACTGATCCGCTGTTCAACGACCCGGGTTTTCCCGGCAACCAGTGGATGACGCTCCAGTTGGTCAAGACTGGCAGTACGCTTGAGATGAAGATTGACGGCGTCCTCATCGACACGTACGACATCGGCGCTGGCGCGACGACGGGTGATATCGTGTTGGCGGGGGCGGACATCTTCAATTCGGCGAACCCGACCAACTATATTATCTTCGACAACGTCGCAGTCGTGCCCGAACCAGCGTCGTGCGTGCTGCTGGCGTTGGCCGCACTCGGCTTGGTGCGACTCCGCCAACGCTAACGTCGGCGGCGGGCGACGGGACGCGGAATTCTCGCTCTCGTCCCGTTCCGCCAGGGAGCAGGACGGGCCACCGCTGGCAAATCTTGCCTGGTTTGCGCAGCGGGCGCCAAAGATTTCGCTGCCCAGCGCTTCCGGTTGCGGCCGGAGGCGCTGTGCGGCTATCATTGGCCGCGTCGCCGAGCGCTCGTTTCGGCGCCCGTTTCTCGTCTCTTCGAGCCGGTCTGCGTGGCCGGTCTGCCGCCCTATGTCCGCCAACGGCGAGTTTGAACGCGAACCGGTTCCGCAGAGCGCCCTGTTGGGCTTCAAGAGTTTTCCCGGCATGTACGCCGGCGAACACTGCGCCGGAACGGAGCTGATGCTGGGCCCGCTGTTCGTGGCCGCGGGCGTCAGCGCTCGCGATCTGATCGTGGGGTTGCTGTTGGGCAACGCGTTGGCGGTGCTGAGTTGGATGCTGTTGTGCGCACCGATCGCCGTGCGGGCGCGACTCACGCTTTACTATCAACTCGAAAAGATCTGCGGCCGCAAGCTCGTCACGGTCTACAACATCGCCAACGGGGTGATGTTTTGCTTCTTAGCCGGGTCGATGATTACGGTCTCGGCGACGGCGGTCGGCGTGATGTTCCCGGACATTAGCATGCCGACGCTCGAAAGCGTTCGCCCCGAGACCTTCGGTTGGGTCGCGGTCGTGTTGGTCCTTGGCGTGCTCATTTCGGTCGTGGCGGCGTATGGTTACGACGCGGTGTCGCGATTCGCCAATATTGCCTCGCCGTGGATGGTGCTTGTGTTTCTCGCCTTCGGGCTGATCGGCTTGCGACAATTCCTCAATGAAACGGGGACCGAAGTTCATTCTGCGGGCGACTTGTGGCACATGTTGTCGACGGAAGTTTGGACGGGCGGCGAGCCCTTGCCCGGCAGCACCAAATTCCACCTCGCCCACGTCATCTTTTTCGCCTGGTTCTGCAACATGGCGATGCACATCGGCATGAGCGATCTCAGCGTCTTTCGCTTCGCCAAACACAGTTGGTACGGCGTGGCGACGGCCTCGGGGATGTACGTCGGCCACTTCATGGCCTGGGCAGCGGCAGCCATGCTGTTTGCACTGCAATTGCATCAAACCCGCGCCGACGAGCACCTGCAGCAATTGCTCGTTGAGCACGGCAAGGGCGTCTATGCGGCCGAAGATTTGGCCGACGCGCCGTTGACCGCCGACATGGTGCGGGCCGGCATGGAGATTGAGAATCGGCTCGTGGAGCAAGGCGTCATGAAAGAGGCAGATAAGAAAGTGAAAGCTCCGACGCCGCTGCCGGGCCAGTTGGCTTTTAAGGCGTGCGGCATCGCCGGACTCATCTGCGTGATTATTGCGGGGTGGACCACGGCAAATCCCACGATCTACCGGGCCGGTTTGGCGTTTCAAGCGATCGTGCCGCGGGTCTCACGGTACAAGGTGACGATCGCAACGGGGCTATTGGCGACTGTGGCGGGCATGTTTCCGGCCATTGCGATGCAGCTGTTGAGCTTCGTGGCCTTGTATGGCTTGATCCTGATGCCGATGGGCGCCGTCGTGTTTGCCGACTTCTGGCTGCTGCGCAAGCTCGGCCTGTCGCCGTATTACGCGGAACGGGTCCGAATCAGCGTCAACTGGCCCGCGGGCGTCGCCTGGGTGGCCACGGTCGCGATTTGCGTCGGTTTGGTGATGACCGGCAACCCGCTATTCCAGATCTACTTCGTCAGTTTGCCTGGCTGGTTCATTGCCACGGCAATCTATATCGGCCTCAGCAAAGTCATGCAGCGGCCGGTCGCGGCCGCCCCCTAACCGAGCGCCCGACCACGCCAAATTGAAGCGAGAGGATCTACGTGTTAAGCCGACGAATTCTACAAGTCGCCTCGTGGCTGTCCCTGGCGGCGCTCATTGGACCGCCGACGGCGTTTCTCGCAGGACGGATGGAACTGGACGCGATGAAGATCTGGATGCTCGTCGCGACGGTCACCTGGTTCATCGTCACGCCGCTCTGGATGGGCCGCGAGAAGCCCCACGACGCGGCGTCTGAGGCTGCCTAGCGAACTCTATCGATCGGTCGTTGTCGGCGCCGACTGCAAGGTCTGCAACAACGCGTAGTAGGCAGGCTTCGGCTGCAAGGCGTCGTCGAATAGCAGCGGCCGGCGCAGTTGATCGTTTGCCGCATGGGGCGGGTCGAGCCAGGTGTGTCGATCGCTGACGCCCCACGTTTGCAGCCAGCCGTCGCCGCGGCGGCGGAGCCAGATTTCGGCGATGCGACGGTAGGCGTCGGCTTGGCGACGCAAGCTGGCCGGAGAGTCGTCGGGGATTGCCACGTCGAGTTCCGTGACGTAGTTGTCCAGTCCCAGCGACGCAATCTGCTGCATGCGCTCATCCAGCGCGAAGTCGTCGCCCAGCACGTCGTCGGGCGTGACGTGCAGTTGCCAGCCGAAGCCGTCGATCAACCCGGCCGCGTGCAGTTCGCGAACCAGCTGCAGCGCTGTTTCCCACCGCCGAGATTGCCGACTGTCGGACAACTCGCAGCCATACTCGTTGTAGAGCAGGGCGGCGTCGGGATCGTGCTGCCGGGCCAGCCGAAACGTCGTCGCAACGTAGTCGCGGCCGAGGCTGCGCAACCACCAGCAGTCGCGCAGCCCGCGGCCGTTGGGCGCCACGGCTTCGTTCACCACGTCCCACACGGCGCAGCGCCCGCGGTATCGACCGACTGCTTCTTCGACATGCGCCGCCAGAATCGCGCGGGCGTCGGCCGCGGGGGCCGTCGTCAGCCAGGTCGGCGATTTGTCGTCGGCAGGATACAGCAACGGATGCAGATGCACCGCCATGTCGTTCGCTTCGGCAAACGCGACCACGTCGTCGGTCAGCTGCCAATTCCAGCGGTCGCGAGCCGGATGGGTGCGCGTCCAGTAGGCGCCAACGGTGGCGGCGTTGAACTGCCGGGCCACCAGCGCCTGTTGAGCGGGCTGCCGCCAGCCGTCGTCCAGAATCATGGCGCCGATGCACAGGCCGCGCTCGTCGGCAACCGCTCGCAACGACGCGGCAGCGGGAGCCGCATCGTCCGCCGCCGGCGACCGTCGGGCGAGCGCGGCGCACACGAGACCGAGAACGACCAATGCACGCGCGCCGATCATTTGCCTTGCAGCTTTCCTGCCGGGCTGCCGGCGGCCAACTCGCTGATCATGTCGCGCGTCGCCGCGGCGACGGCGTCTTGCCACTTCGCTTCGCCAAACCGCTCGGCGTATTCGCCGCGGCGGAAGGCAAAGATCAACGCGCGACTGTTGTTGACAACGGCGCCCAGGCCGCGGTCGTCGAACGCCCCGGCGACATCGGCCGCCCCGGCGCCCTGGCTGCCGTAGCCGGGCACGAGGAACCACGTGTGCGGCATCGCGGCGCGCAGCTCGACGAGCTGCTCCGGGTAGGTCGCTCCCGCCACGGCGCCGACGATCCCATAGCCGTGGCGACCGGCGGTCTCGGCCGACATGCGTTCGACCAGGGCGGCCGTGTGGCGATAAATCGTCTGCTCCCCCGCGACGAGGTCCTGCAGCAATCCGCTGCCAGGGTTGGACGTTTTGACCAGCACGAACAAACCGGCGCCGCGTTGTCCTGCCACTTCGACGAACGGCGTCAGGCTGTCCTCGCCCAGGTACGGGTTCACGGTGAGCGCGTCGCCTCGCCACGGCGCCGCGTCGCGCCCCAGCATGCCGCGGGCGTAGGCCTCGGCGGTGCTGCCGATGTCGCCGCGCTTGGCGTCGAGGATGACCAGCAGCCCGCGCTGCTGGGCGTAGGCGATCACGTCGACCAGCGCCGTCACTCCGACCGGGCCCAGTTCCTCGAAAAAGGCCGACTGCGGTTTGACGACCGGAACCAAATCGGCCACGGCGTCGATCACGCCGCTGCAGAACTCGCGATAGGCGGCGGCGCGGCCGGCCGTGGAGTCGACGTGGGCTCCGGCCAGCGGCGCGGGCAGCTGTTCCCACCGCGGGTCCAACCCCACGCAAACCGGCGTGCGGCGGGCGAGAACTGCGTCGGCAAGGGCGTCGGTAAAGTGGGACACGGCAAAAAGTGGGAAGAGGGGAAGCGTCGGGGACGGGCGACTCACGCGACTGGCAATTGTAACCCGGGCGTCACCGAACCGCCACGAGCGGGGCGCCAGCGATCGCGGTCGCCGTCGCGCCGCATACTGCGTATCATGTCCGCTTTATCCCGCCGCCCCAAAGCTCGCTGAGAATGGAACTTCTGGAATACGACAACGGAGTTTACCGCACGCCGGCCGGCAGCCGGGGTTGGTTTCTTGCGCGGATCTCGCCCACCGCCGCGTTTTTCTGGCGGTATTTCCTGATCATTTTCAAAGCGGCCCGCGTGGCCAAGCGCGGAGAATTGACCGGGCAAAAATGGGCCGAGGCCAGCCGTGACGTGCTGCACGCCTTGGAGGTCGCCGGCGTGGAGGCCGAGATCACCGGCGTGGAACACCTGCGGAGCTTGGAGGGCCCGTTCATCGTGGCGGCCAACCATATGAGCACGCTGGAGACGATGGTGCTGCCGGTCGTGATTCAGCCGCTTCGCAAGACCACCTTCGTCGTCAAGAAGTCGCTGACCACGATGCCAGTGTTCAAGTACATCATGAACTCGCGCGACGCGATCGCGGTCTCGCAGACCAACCCGCGCGAGGACCTCAAGACCATGCTGACCGAGGGGCTCGATCGCCTGCAACGCGACTTCGCGCTGATTGTCTTCCCGCAAGGCACGCGCAGGCTCGAGTTTCATTCGGCGCATTTCAATTCTATTGCCGTGAAGCTGGCCTCGCGGGCGGGCGTGCCGGTGGTTCCCTGTGCGATTGCGAGCGACGCGTGGGGCCTGGGCAAGTGGGTGCCGGAGTTGGCCAAGATCGACCCCCGCAAAAAGCTTCGCATCGCGTTTGACGCGCCGCTCGCCGTGACCGGTCGCGGCGAGGCAGCGCAGCAGCAGACGCTTGAGTACATCACTGGCAAGTTGCGCGAGTGGGGCTACGCCATCGTGGACGACGAGCCGAGCAGCGCGTCGAAAAAGGGGGCAGACACACTCCCCACGACGTGAATCGCCGGCATTCGCGGCGACGCTTCGCGAGCCAGTCCCCTTTTTCGACAAGCTGCTCGCTGACGCAGTGGCGTTGGCGACCGCACCGGCGAAGTCGTCGCAGAAAGTTGAAGTTTTTTTCGAGATTCGCGCTGTATTTTTGCGGCTAACTCTCGTTAGCTCGTGGAGCGACCGTTCGCTTGCCCCGTAGCCCGCGGGCCCGATGTGGGGTTCGACGCATAGTTTAGACTTGCACAGCGCGGTCGATCTTATCTTCCAGCCATCGAAGAAGTCTTGTCCTTATCAAAAGCAATCTGCCATGAGTTCTGTTGCGACACGCCATTGCGTCGTATTCTGTCTGTCTCTGTTCGCCGCAACGGCGCTGCTTCGCAGCGTTGCATCCGCCGCCGAGCGGCCAAACATCATCGTGATTCTCACCGATGACATGGGCTTCAGCGACATCGGTTGCTTCGGCGGCGAGATGGAGACGCCGAACCTCAACGCGTTGGCCGACGGTGGCCTGCGGTTCACGCAATTCTACAACACGGGCCGCTGTTGCCCGACGCGGGCGTCGTTGCTCACGGGACTTTATCCGCACCAAGCGAGCATTGGTTGGATGGAGACCGACCACCACCTGCCCGGGTATCGCGGCGATCTCAATCGCAACTGCGCCACGATTGCGGAGGTGCTTCGCCCGGCGGGGTACGCCACCTATGCGGTGGGCAAGTGGCACGTTACGCATCCTTTCAACAGCTTGGAGGGTCTCAGCAAACACAATTGGCCGCTGCAGCGCGGGTTCGATCGCTACTTTGGCACGATTCGCGGCGGCGGCAGCTACTTCGACCCAGGCAATTTGGTGAGCGACAACGAGCCGATTCCCCCGCCCGATCCGGAACACTTCTACTACACCGACGCCATCAGCGACCACGCGGTGCAGTTCATCGACCAGCACGATGCGCAGAAGCCCTTTTTCATGTACGTGGCTTACACGGCTGCTCATTGGCCCATGCACGCCAAGCCGGCTGATATCGCCAAGTACGAAGGCCGCTTCGATGCCGGCTGGGACCAACTGCGCGAGGAGCGGTACGATCGCATGCTGAAGCTGGGGGTGATCGGCCCCAGCGCCAAACTCTCCCCCCACGTCAAAGATTGGACGAACGCGGCCGACCAGCAGTGGGAAGCCGACGGCATGGAAGTCTACGCGGCGATGGTCGATTGCATGGACCAGGGAGTGGGACGGATCGTCGATGCGTTGCGCAAGCGAGGGCAACTCGATAACACGCTGATTCTTTACTTGCAGGACAACGGCGGCTGCCAGGAACAGGGGAACAAGATGCGCCCCCAACCGACCACGGTGGCGGGCAATGACAACCCGGCGCCGCCCATGGGGCCGGACGAACTACAGTTTGCGCTGACGCCGCGGCATACTCGCGACGGTCGTCCGGTGCGCATTGGCCATGGCGTCACGCCCGGGCCGCCCGATACCTACATGGAGTACGGCATCGAATGGGCCAACCTGTCCAATACGCCGTTCCGCTTGTACAAACATTTTGTGCATGAGGGCGGGATCTCGACGCCGCTGATCGCGCACTGGCCGGCCGGTATCTCGCGGCATGGCGAGTTGGAGCCCCAACCGGGCCACCTCATCGACGTGATGGCCACCTGCGTCGATTTGGCCCAGGCGGATTATCCCGGCGAAAGCGCTACGGGCGAGCCGATCCACCCCGCCGAGGGCGTCAGTCTGACGCCGGCATTTCGCGGCGAGTCGCTCAATCGCCCCAACCCCATCTTCTGGGAACACGAAGGGCATCGGGCGATCCGCGTCGGCGACTGGAAACTCGTCTCCCGCGCTCGCACGTATCAGGGCAAGACGGGACCATGGCAGCTGTATGACCTGTCGCGAGATCGTTCGGAGATGAACGACTTGGCTAAGCAGTTTCCCGAGCGGGTCAACGAAATGTCTGCCCAGTGGCAGGCGTGGGCGGAGCGGGCCAACGTGTTGCCGCTGATGCCTGAGTGGCGGCCCAAGTCCAAGCGAGACGAAGCGGCGGATTGATCTGGCTGCGATTTCGCGTTTGATTTGCGACGTTTTACGTCCCGCGGGCGCTGGCGGCGGCGCTGTTGAAATTGCCGCAACTTCTTTGTTGGCAGGTGGTTGTGGTCTGCGATGGGGCGCAGCTCGGGGGCAGCGTCATTGTGCGATCCGCTCCGCAGCGGGGGGGCGCTTTTTGACCGATGGTGGCGCCACGGCTAGATTGACCGCATGTCAGCCGCACAGCTGACTCGCGGCGTGAGAGATGACGCCCGCGCGCATCTTGTCACGACCGCCTGATTTCTTGCGGAGTCAGTCTCTCGATGTTTGCTCACAACATGCCCGTCAGTCGGCGCGGGTTTCTCACCGTCGGCGCCGTGGGCGGGCTGGGACTCACGCTGGGCGATTGGTTCGCCATGCGCGAGGCCGCGGCGGCGCAAAACGATTACGTCACGCCGCCGGTGAAGGCCCAGAGCGTCATTCATATTTTTCTGCCCGGGGGGCTGAGCGCTCAGGAGTCGTTCGACCCCAAGCCGCTGGCGCCCATCGAGTATCGGGGCGAATTGCAGGCGATCCCCACCAAGATCGTCGGCGAACAGTTCAGCGAACTGCTGCCTCGCACGGCCGGCATTGCCGACAAGTTGACCGTGATTCGCTCGCTCACTCACAGCGAGGCGGCCCACGAACGCGGCGTGCAGAATATGCTGACCGGCTACCGGCCCAGTCCCGCGTTGGAGTACCCCAGCCTGGGGAGCGTGGTGAGCCACGAGTTTGGCCCGCGCAAGAATTTGCCGGCGTATATCTGCGTGCCGAACATGCCTAGTCCGTACGCGGGCTCGGGCTATCTGAGCGCCGCGTACGCGCCGTTTAGCCTGGGCGACGACCCGGCTCGCAACGGCTTCAAAGTGCGCGATCTCAATCTCCCGGGCGGGGTCGACGACGCCCGGTTCGCACGGCGGCGCGAAGCGCTGGCCGCGGTGAACAAGTCGTTTGTCGAGCGAACGCAGGCCGACGGCGTGGCCGCGATGAACTCGTTTTACCAACGGGCTTACGACCTGATCGGTTCTCCCGAGGCGTGCGAGGCGTTCAACATTGACGCGGAGGACGGCAAGGTGCGCGACCGCTACGGTCGCCACGAGGCAGGGCAGCGGATGCTACTGGCGCGGCGACTGGTCGAAGCGGGGGCGCGGTTCGTCACGCTCAGCTATGGCGGCTGGGATCATCACGTTGCGGTCACCGGCAATATGCGGCGGTTGATGCCGGCGTTTGACCAGGCGTTTGCGGCGTTGGTCAGCGACCTGGACGAGCGCGGACTGCTTGAGGAAACGCTGGTCGTCGTCTCCACCGAATTCGGCCGCACTCCCAAGCTCAACCAGGACGGCGGCCGCGATCACTGGGCCAAGGTGTTTAGCGTGGCGGTGGCTGGCGGCGGCATGCGTCGCGGCGCCATTGTCGGCTCCTCGGGGGCCACGGCCACCGAGCCGGAGGAGACGCCCGTCTCGCCGGAAGACTTCGCCACCACGGTGCTGCATCAACTCGGCATCCCGGCCGAGAAGGAACTGATGGCGCCGGGGAATCGCCCCATCGAAATCGTCAAAGGCGGCCAGGTGCGCAGCGAAATGCTGGCTTAGCCTTCCTCACGGACCCCGCCGGAACTGGGCGCCAAGGCGTCCAACCCGCCAGGACAGATTCAGCAACCAGCTGCGAACTGCTCAACAGAAAACCAGCAGCGTCGCAACCCGCTGAGTATTCTTGACTCTCACGGCTCGTCTCGCTGGAACCGCGATGGCGGCGAACAGCCCGATTCAGCAAGCATTGGATAACGCGATGATGTCTCGCTTGGCGACTGTGCCTGACGCCTTTGCGTCTTGGCGTGCCACTCGAACGATTCTTGCTCTGTGCGTGGTGATGTCGGCCGCGCGCGCCGGCGAGCCGCGGCTGGACCGGCTCGAACCGCAGGGTGCGCAACGGGGCACGGTGGCCACGATCGATTTCGTCGGCCCGCGCATCGGCAAGGCGCCGCAGGGCTTGGTGCTCGAGCATCCTGGTCTGGAAGTTCGCAAGCTGGAGTCAGTCGACGGCAACCGCCTGCGCGCCGAGTTAGCGTTGGCGGCGGATTGCCGCTTGGGCATTCACCCGGTGCGCGTCCATACCGCAACGGGCCTCAGCAATTTGGTCACGCTGCACGTTGGCGCCCTGACCGAGGCGAGCGAGGCGGAGCCAAACGACTCGGCCGGCGAGCCGCAGATGATCGAACTCGACACCGTGATCAACGGCGTCGTGAAGCCGGCCGACGTGGATTGTTACGCCGTTGAGTTGCAAAGCGGCGATCGGCTGTCGGTGGAAATCGAGGGGCTGCGGCTGGGACGCACGTTTTTCGATCCGGCGATCGCCGTGTTGGGACCTGACGGCGCCGAAGTCGCGTTTTGCGATGACGCGGCGCCGGCGCACCAGGACGCCTTTCTCTCGTTGATTGCTGGGCAGGCCGGTCGGCACGTCGTGGTGGTGCGCGACTCGGCCATGCAGGGCAACGATGCGTCGTCGTATCGGTTGCACGTGGGTCGATTCCCGCGACCCGCGGCCGTTTATCCGCCGGGAGGGCGCCCTGGCGAGAAGCTCGAAGTGCGCTGGATTGGCGACGCCGCGGGCGACCGCACCGAAACGATTCAACTGCCAGCGGAGGCGACGGACGAGTTCCTCTGTCACGCCGCCGACGAGCGAGGCGTCAGTCCGTCGCCGCTGACGCTGCGCGTGGTCGACGTCCCCAACGTCCTGGAAGTCGAGCCCAACAACGGCCGCGAGCAGGCGACCGAGATGCCCGCTGTGGCTGCGGCCTGCGGCGTGATTGATGCGGACGGCGATCTCGATCACTTTCGATTCGCGGCCAAGAAGGGGCAGGCCATCGATCTGCGGCTCTACGCCCAGCAAATCGGTTCGCCACTGGACGGCATTCTGCGGGTCTACAAACTCGACGGCCGGCAACTCGCCGCCAACGACGACGACCGCGGCGAGCCCGACAGCTACCTGCGATTTAATCCGCCCGAGGATGGCGAGTACCTGGTGCGCATCGAAGACCGCATTCAGCAGGGGGGGCCGCATTACGTGTACCGCATCGAGGCGACCCGCCCTGCGCCGGTCGTCGACGTGCGCATCGAAGAGCAGCGGCGCTACGAATCGCAAACGGTCGTTGTGCCCCGGGGCAACCGGACGGCGATCATGGTCACGGCCAGCCGGCGCGACGTGGGCGGACCCTTGCATGTGACCGCCGGCGACTTGCCCGCGGGGGTGTCTGTCCAGACTCCGGAGTTGGCCGGCGACTACAATCGCGTGCCGATGGTTTTCGACGCGACGGCCGACGCGCCCGTGACCGCCGGGTTGTATTCCTTGACCGCGACCCCCGCGGAGCAAGGCAAACAACTTGCCAGCCGCTTTCTGCAGCAAACGTGGCTCGTGCGCGGGCGGAACAATTTTCCGGTGTGGAACTACTTCGCCCCGCGGCCGGCGATTGCGGTGACCGAGCCGGCGCCGTTTCGACTCCGACTGGTCGAAATGCAGGCGCCGCTGGTGCAGAATGGTTCAAAGAATTTGCAGGTCGTTGCCGAGCGCGACGAAGGCTTCACCGCGGGAATTCGCATTCGCACGCTCTACAATCCCCCGGGCGTGTCGGCGAACAACTCGCTCTCGATTCGCGAAAAAGAAAACGAAGCAGCTCTCCCCGTTACAGCGGGTGGGAATGCCAAGCCCGGCGACTGGGACATGGTCGTCGTCGGCGAGGCGGACGTCGACGGACGGATCGTCGTGTCAACGCAGCTGGCCAAGATGCGCGTGGCGCCAGGCCACATGGGATTGACGTTCGGCACGGTGGCGACGGGGCAGGGCGTCGACGCCGAATATGTGATTCCTTTGGAACAGCGCACCCCGTTTGACGGCGTTGCCAAATTGGAATTGTTGGGCCTGCCGCCGGGCGTGACGGCTCCGGTTGTCGAGATCGACAAGACCGCCGAGCAGGTCGTTTTTCCACTGACGGTCGCCGCCGACGCCCGCGTCGGTCGGCACCGTTCGGTGATGTGTCGCGTCACGCTCACCGAGGCGGGCGAGCCGGTCGTGCAGACCGTGGGCTCTGGCGAATTGCGAATCGATCCGCAGAAGCCGCCCGGAGAACAGGCCGCCGGCACGACGGCAGCGGGAGCGGAGGACAAGTCATGAGATCGCAGTTGGTTTGCTTTTTCCGTCGGTTGGGCAACAGGCGCCGAGAAATCATCGCCTGCGCCGCGTGTTGCACGTGGTTGTTGGTCACTGCGATCCACGGCGAAGTGCGCGCGGATGAACCCGCCGCGCCGCCGCCGACGGATGAGTCGACCGCCGAGTCGAGCGCCGCAGCGCCGTCGGACTCGTCGGATCCACCGGCGGTAGAGTCGCCTGCCGAAGCGGCAGCGGCCGCGGATCAGGCGGCCGAGCCAGCGCCCGTTGCGCCCGCGTTTGTGGAACTGTCCGTCTATCCGCCGCAGATTCGCCTTGAGCACGGCGACGACCGGCAACATGTCGTCGCCATCGCCACCCGGGCCGACGGCGTGACCCTCGACGTGACCGACCGCGTGGCGTGGTCGCAAACCGCGGCGGGGCCCGAGTTGTTTTCGATCGACGCCGGCGTGGTCGCGCCGCGCGCCGCGGGGTCGTCGCGGCTGGCGGCCAAGCTGGGCGAATTGACCGCCGAGGCCGATCTGCAGGTGCTCGCGGTGGACCCGCATCAGGGGGTCGCCTTCCGCCACGACGTGATGCCGGTGTTCATGCGCGCCGGTTGCAACGCGGGCGGCTGCCATGGAGCCGCCCTGGGCAAGGACGGGTTTCGGTTGTCGCTGTTTGGTTTCGATCCGGCCGGCGATTACTTCCGACTGACGCGGCAGCTCGCTGCGCGGCGGATCAATCGCGCACTTCCCGATGAAAGCTTGCTGCTGCAGAAGGCGGTTGGCGGCGTGCCGCACACCGGCGGCAAGCGGTTCTCGACCGAGGACGAGTACTATGCGGCGATTCACGATTGGATTGCCGCGGGAGCGCCTGACGACGGCAACGAGGCGCCGGTCGTTGAAGCCCTGGAGGTCTACCCGCCGCGGGCCGTGTTGGAAGGCGCGGGCGTCACGCAGCAGTTTGTCGCGGTGGCGCGTTACAGCGACGGCGAGCAGCGCGACGTGACCAACTTGGCGGTGTTTCGCACGAACAACGAGGCGTCGGCGGCCATCGCCCCCTCAGGGCTCGTCACGGCTGCGTCGCCGGGCGAGGCGTTTGTCACCGCTCGGTTCAATGTGCATACCGTTGGCAGCCAGGTGCTCTCGCTGTCGCCGGACGCGCGCTACGAAGCGCCCGCCGAGGCGCCGGCGAACTTCGTCGACGAGTTGGTCGAAGCGAAGTTGAGCAAGCTGCGCGTCTCGCCGAGCGGTCGGTGCAGCGACGAAGAATTCTTGCGCCGCGTCACGATCGATCTGGCCGGCCGCCTGCCCACCGAGGACGAGCGAGCCGCGTTCGTCGCCGACGAATCGCCGGAGCGCCGCGCCGCCAAGGTCGATGCGCTGCTGGCGTCGCCCGACTTTGTCGACGTGTGGGCGCTGAAATGGGCTGAGATGCTGGTGGTGCGCTCCGAGCCGAATCGCGTCGAGTACAAGCCGATGTTCTTGTACTGGCAATGGATTCGCAATCACGTGGCCGCGGGGACGCCGGCCGACGAGATGGTCCGCGAACTGATTTCCGCCAGCGGCAGTTCGTTTCTTGAGCCCGAGGTGAACTTCTACCAAATCGAGCCGGATCAAAAGAAGATCGCCGAGAACGTGGCCCAAGCCTTCCTCGGCATCCAGATTCAGTGCACCCAGTGCCACAATCATCCGTTCGACCGCTGGAC
>JAGQOU010000082.1 GCA_020427145.1 Planctomycetales bacterium
GGACGGCTGCATGTTCCCCAACGCCGTACTCGAGGACCCGCGCACCTGGGATTCGATTCTGTCGGTCATGACCCAAATACGAGACTCGCATGGCTGGAATTAGCAGCAACAAAGAGCCGTTGCGAATTGGCCTAATTGGGTGCGGGTTCATGGGCCGCGCCCACTCCAACGCGTACAACCGCGTCGCCAATTTCTTTGACCTGCCCTACAAGCCGCAGCTCAAAGCCGTCTGCTCGCGCAACGAAGCGGACACGCGTGCGTTTGCCGAAACGTGGGGCTACGAGTCGATCGAAACCGATTGGCGAGCCCTGGTTGATCGCGACGACGTCGACGCGGTGGATATTTGCGTTCCCAACAATCTGCACAGCGAGATCGCCGCTGCCGTCGCCGCCGCAGGCAAGATGGTCTTGTGCGAAAAGCCCCTCGCAATGAATGTCGCCGAGGGCGAGGCCATGTGCCGTGCGGTCGAGGAGGCCGGCGTGCCGAACATGGTTTGGTACAACTACCGCCGCGTGCCTGCGGTGATGCTCGCCAGTCAGCTGATCCAGGAAGGCAAGCTGGGGCAAATCTTTCACTACCGCGCGAACTTCCTGCAAGACTGGACGATTGCCAAGGATCTGCCGCAGGGGGGCCGGGCGCTGTGGAGGCTCGATGCGGCCGAAGCCGGCTCCGGCGTGACCGGCGATCTGCTGGCCCACTGCATCGACACCGCGCTGTGGCTCAACGGCGCGATCCGCGACGTCTCGGCGATGACGGCGACCTTCGTCAAGCAGCGCATGCATCAGGCGACCGGCCTGGTCGAGGCGGTGGGGATTGACGACGCCTGCGCGTTTCTGTGCCGATTTGATAACGGCTCGCTGGGCGTTTTCGAGTCCACGCGTTATGCGCGCGGCCACAAGGCGCTCTTCACGCTGGAGATCAACGGCGAGCACGCATCGCTCAGGTGGGACCTGCACGATTTGCACCGCCTGCAGTACTTCAGCCACGAGGACGAAGGCCGACTGCGCGGCTGGCGTTCCATCCACGTCACCGAGCACGACGGCAGTCATCCCTACATGGACAAGTGGTGGGTGCCCGGGTTGCAGATCGGCTACGAACACACCTTTGTCCACCAAGTGGCCGATTTTATCGAAGGCCTGGCAACCGGTCGGCCCGCGGCGCCAACCTTCCGAGACGCGCTGCAAACCCAGCGCGTATGCGGCGCGGTGCTGCGCAGCGCCGGCTCGGACAGTTGGGTCCAAGTTTCCGAATGACAACGCCCCTGGATAATACTCTTGCAGTATCGCCCGTCATGCCAAATGCATTGAACATCCAACGACCCATCCGTTTCGCTGCCGCGGTCGCCGTCCTCGCGGTGGTTGCCGCGAGCGGGTTGACGGTTCATAACGCGAAGTGCGCCGAGCCGGCCGACGACGAGGACGGCTTTGAGTCGTTGTTCGATGGCAAGAGCTTGGCCGGGTGGGATGGAAACCCTGGACTTTGGAGCGTTGCCGACGGCGTGATCCGGGGCGCGACTTCCGACGCGGCGCCGCTGCAGGCGAACGAGTTTCTCATCTGGAAAGGCAAGGCCTCCGACTTCGTGCTGCGGCTGGAGTTCCGCGTCGCAGATCGCGGCATCGGCAATTCCGGCGTGCAGTATCGTTCCCAGCGAATCCCGGAAGCGGGCCGCTGGGTGATGGGCGGGTATCAGGCCGACATCGAGCGAACCAACAAGTATATGGGCATTCTGTACGAAGAGCGCGGCCGCGGGATCCTGGCGATGCGTGGAGAACAGGTCGTGCTCGATGAGTCGCCCGACGGTTTCAAGAAAGAGGTCGTCGGCTCCGTGGGGGATCCCGCGGAGATTGTGCGGGGCATGCAGCCGGGCGAATGGCAGACGCTGGAAATCGTGGCCGACGGCACGCACCTGCAGCACAAACTCAACGGCCGTCCTTCCATCGACGTCGTTGACAACGACGCATCCCACGCGGCGAAGACCGGGCTGCTGGCGCTGCAACTGCATGCTGGCCCCGAGATGCAGATCGAGTTCAAGAATATCCGACTGAAGAGACTCCCCGCGCGCCAGTCGCAATTCGGGGAATAGCCCGTCCGACACTCGCACCACCTTTTCAATCGATCAGGCAAGCATGTCCGCACAAAGAAAATCGTCCGACCGTCGTACGTTTCTGAAGACCGCTGCCGGGGCCGGCGCCGCGGCGGCCGTTCCAATGTTCATCCCCGCTGCGGTGCTCGGGCGCGGCGGCGCCACGCCTCCCAGCGAGCGAATCGTCGTCGGCGGCTTGGGAATCGGACCACGGGGTCGGACTGATCTCGACTGCTTCCTGTCCGAACAGGATGCACAGTTCGTGGCGGTCTGCGACGCTCAGAAGGAGCGCCGCGAAATCGTCAAGCAGACCGTCGACAGCCACTACGGCAGCAGCGACTGCGCGCTCCACCGCCATCCCGACGAGTTGCTGCAGCGCGATGACATCGACGCCGTGCTCATCGCCACGGGCGACCGCTGGCACACCATGGCGTCGATCCTTGCGGCGCGGGCCGGCAAGGACGTCTACTGCGAAAAGCCGTGCTCGATGACCATTGAGGAGAGCTTAGCGCTGGCCGACGTGTTCGGGCGGTACGGGCGGATCTACCAGGCCGGCACGCAGCGACGAACGATCCCGAATTTTCAGTTTGCCGTCGACCTGGTCCACAGCGGCAAGCTCGGCAAGCTGCACACGATGCATGCGCACACGCTCAGTCCAAGCTTCACCCGCGACTGGCTTCCCGCGACGCCGCTGCCGAGCCAAGACGAGGTGGATTGGGACCTCTGGCTCGGCCCCGCGCCCTGGCGTCCTTACAACCCCACGTACACGGCCGGCGGCTGGCGCAACCATTTCGATTTTCATAGCGGCGGCATCCTGGAATGGGGAGCCCACACGGTGGACCTGTGCCAGTGGGCCAATCGCACGGATGACACCGCGCCGGTCGAGTACGAGCCGTGGGGCGGCAATGTGACCGCGACCTACGCCAACGGCGTGAAGCTCGTGATGCGCGACCGAGACACGGGGTGGCTCGGGTTGGGCACCTGCCCCGTGCGATTCGAAGGAGACGAGGGCTGGGTCGAAACGGGCGACAGCGGCAAGTTTGCGGTCTACCCCGAATCACTACGCTCCGAAATCGACGTGCCGGAAATGGCAGGCACCGATCCCAAACACCATGTGCGCCAGTTCTTGGACTGCGTCCGTTCGCGCCAGGCCTGCTCGGCCAACGAGAAGGTCGCCTCGCAGTCGCACATCGCGGCGCACGCCGCCACGATTGCATGGCGGCTCGGCGAAACGCTGCGGTTTGACCCCGCGAAGAATGAGTTCGTCGACCATCCCGCAGCCAACCGCCACCTCTCGCGGGCCATTCGCGAGCCATGGCGTCTGTAGTGCTCCCAAAGCCGCCGGAGCCGTTCCCGTGCACCCCCGCGTTGCGTAGAGGAGAATCGCGTGTCTTTCAAACCGATACTGACCAGGGCCGTCCCCGCGGCGCTGCTTGCTGCGAGTTTTCTTTGTTGGAACCTGTCGAGTGTCGCGGCTGCCAATAGATCGTCTGCCGAGCTGGTGGCGGTCATCCAATCGCCCGACGCCTCGGATCATGACAAGGCGGTCGCCTGCGAAGAACTGGCGGCGGTGGGCGACGTCGAGTCGATCGCACCGCTGGTCAGCCTGCTGGGCGACCCCAAATTCTCTCACTACGCCCGTTTCGCGCTGCAGGCAAACCCCGATCCGGCCGCTGGCGAGGCGCTGCGAGACGCTCTGGATCGCGTCGAGGGTTTGCATCTTGCGGGGGTCGTCAATACGCTCGCCGCGCGACGCGATCTGCAGGCCGTCCCCCAACTCGCCAAGCTGATCGGCTCCGACGACCGCCAGGTGGCTGTCGCGGCGGCAGGCGCCCTTGCGACAATCGGCGGCCAGGATGCGCTCGCCGCGCTGACGCAGTCCCCGCAGGCCCGTGACGCCGACTTCGCCGACGCGATGCTGACGGCGGCCATCCGGCTGGCGCGAGACGGACGCCCCGACGGCGTGCTATTACTCGACCAAATTCGCGCAGCCGACTTCCCGCAGCAAGTCAGGCAAGCCGCTGCGCTCGCGCTCGTGCGATTTGCCGCGCCGGATGAGGCCGAGAAACTGACCCGGGAGTTGCTGGCCAGCCAACTCGACTGGGAATTTGAAGCCGGTCTCCAGGCCGCGGTGCAAACCGATCGTTCGGGGCTCGGCGCCGTGTTGGCCGAGGCGTTCGGCGACACGACGGTCGCTCGGCAAATACGCCTGCTGGCGGCGATCACCGCCAAGGGCGATCCCGCCGCGCTGGACGCCGTGAGAGCTGCCGCTTCGCACCAGGATCCCAAGGTGCGCGAGGCGGCGGTGGCGGCCTTGGGGACCCTGGGCGAACTCGCCGACGCCCCGCTGCTGGTGCGTTTGGCTCTCGAGGACCCAAAGTGCGGCCCCGTGGCGAGAGAATCACTCGGCCGCATCCGCGATGAACAACTCGACGGTTACCTGCTCACGACGCTTGAGACGGCCGAACCCGCCCAGCAGATGCTGGCAGCCGATTTGATCGGCCAACGACGGAT
>JAGQOU010000083.1 GCA_020427145.1 Planctomycetales bacterium
GTCGGCGTCCTGCTCGATGGCGCCCGACTCGCGGAGATTGCTCAGCTGCGGCTTGTTGTCGCGGCTGGCTTCGACCTGCCGGTTGAGCTGCGCGAGGCAGAGCACGGGCACGTCGAGTTCGCGGGCCATCCCCTTGAGCCGGCGGGCGATCTTCGAGACTTGCTCCTGCCGCGGGTCGCGGGGGTTGTCGGGGTCGATCAGCTGCAGGTAGTCGATGACCACCAGCGATAGGCCGTGCTTCTTCTTAAGCCGCCGGGCCTGGGCGGCGATTTCGGTCATCGTGCGGCTCGGCGAGTCGTCGATGAACAGCGGCGATTCGCTGAGCCGGCCCGACGCCTCGACGAGCTGTTTGCGCTCGTCGTTGGTGATGGTGCCGTTGCGCAGGCGGTGGCCGTTGACCCCCGCGACGCTGCACAGCAGGCGGTCGCCCAATTCGATTGCCGCCATTTCGAGACTGACAAACAGCACCGGCATGCGCAGCTGCAAGGCGATGTGCTCGGCCATGTTCATGGCGAGCGCCGTTTTGCCCATACTGGGCCGGGCGGCCAGGATCACCAGTTCGGAATTCTGCAGCCCGCCGGTCATTTGGTCGTAGTCGTCGAAGCCCGTCTCCAGGCCGCCATAGGCGTGCTGCTGGTCCATGCGGGCGGCGATGCGGTCGAGCGACTCCTGCAGCACGTCGCGGATTGACGAAAGCGATGCGCTGCCGCGCTGGTCGAGAATGCCGAACACGCGCTCTTCGGCCTTGGCCAGCACGTCGCGCGTGTCGGCGGCCGAATTGCGCGCTTCGGCCGCGATGTCGGTGCCCGCCAGAATCAGCGAGCGGAGGATCGCCTTGTCGGCGACGATCTTAGCGTAGTACTCGGCGTGGGCGGCGGTGGGAACCTGCTTGCCCAACTCGGCCAGGTAGGCCGCTCCGCCGATCGATTCGTAGACCTCCGCCTTGCGCAGCCGGTCGACCAGCAGCATCAAGTCGATCTGCTTGCCGCTGTTGTGCATGTCGAGCAGGTGCTCGAAGATTTTGCGATTGGCCTCCTCGTAAAAATCGTCGGCGCGCATCGCAAGGGCGACTTCGTCGAAAACCTCCGGCAGCAAGAGGATGCTGCCGAGCACGGCGCGTTCCGCCTCAATCGCCTGGGGAAGCTGCATCCGCAGCAGATCGTCGTCGGCAGAACCGCCGCCGCGTTTTTCGTTTCGAAAGCCATTTCGCTCGGCCATAACCTTGCTCCGTCAGGGTGCGCCGGGGGGATCCGCTGCGCGGCGACAACGTCGCGTAACTCTCTCATTCTCGCGGTCCGATCGGAGCACGCAAGTTGCCGGCGACGAACTTGCTATGGAGCCGCCGGAAAGGGCGGAAAACGCCGCAGATTGCAGCAACAGGCGCGGCGACGAGCATGTGGGAAAATCGTCGAAGCGTACGGCGAGATCAGCCGTGAGGCGTCGTGCTCGCACCGTGCGCGTGCGGTGGGCTCTTGCCGAACCGCCGCCCACGTCGCGTCACGGGCCGGCCGACACCGTCGCCGAGGGTGAACCGTCGTCCGGCGTCAGGCGGAAGGAGGCCGTAAGCTTCGCCTCAGAATCGCCGCCGACCCACACCCGGAAGTCGCCCGGTTCGAGCAGCAGTTGTCCGCCGTTGTCGTAGAAGGCGAGGTCGCCGCTGGGAAGAGCGAATTCGATGATCTCTGACTCGCCAGGCGCCAGCGCAACACGGCGAAAAGCTTTCAGCTCGCGCACCGGCCGCACAACGCTCGCGGCGACGTCTTGCACGTAGAGTTGGACCGTCTCGACGGCGGCCTGCGCGCCGACGTTCGTGACCCGAGCCCGCACAGCGAGCGTCTGCCCGGCGGCCAGCTCGTCGCGCGAGAGTTCGAGGCCGTCGTATTGGAATTTGCCGTAGGACAGGCCGTACCCAAACGGGAACAGGGGCGTCGGGTCCAGGTCGACGTAGTGCGATCGATATCGCACGTCTTCACTGAGATCGGCGACATCGGCCAGAGCCGGGGCGTGATAGTCCGCCGGGGCGGGCCGGCCGGTGGCGGCGTGATTGTAGTACAGCGGTACTTGCCCCACCGCGCGGGGAAACGTCAACGGCAGCTTGCCGCTGGGACTGACGTCGCCGAACATCACGTCGGCGATCGCCGGGCCTCCCATAACCCCCGGATGCCACGCATAGAGCACGGCGTCCGTCGCGTCGCATTCGCTGCCGATCGCCAGCGGCCGACCGGCGAAGACGATCATCACGACCGGGGCGTCGACCTCTCGCAACGCGGCGACCAATTCCGCCTGCCCGCCCGGCAGGTTGAGCGTCGCCCGCGAGTGCGCTTCGCCGCTGAGCGCCTGTTCTTCGCCCACGAACAATAGCACGACGTCCGCCGACGCCGCGGCGGCGACCGCGACCTGTCGGTCGGCGTCGCTGAGACCGTACTTCGACGCCAGGCACGGGACGTGGACGATTTCCACATCGCCCCCGAGCCGTTGTTTGAGCGCCGCGAGCGGCGTCTGCACGTCTTCCGGGCGACCGTCAAGCGCCCACGTGCCAAGTTGATCGACTGGCGCCTCGGCGAAGGGACCAATCAGGGCGACGCGGTGCAGCTGGCTGGCATCGAGCGGTAAGACGTCGTCATTCTTCAACATCACGATGCTTTCGATCGCCGATTGCCGTGCCACTTGGCGATGAGACTCGCAAAGGGGATTGGGTCGTGTCGTATCGGCCATTGGTCGGTGAAACAGGCCCAACAGCACTTTGGCTTGCAGGATGCGGGCGACGGCGTCGTCAATTCGCGTTTCGCTGATCTCGCCGGCGTCGACGAGCCCGGCGAGATGCTCGCGGTAACAGTTGCTACTCATATCCATATCCACGCCGGCGGCCGCGGCGGACTGGACGGCGGCCTGATCGTCGGCAGAAAATCCATGGGCGACCATCTCGGGGATCGATCCCCAGTCGCTGACGACAAACCCTGGGAAACCCCATTTGTCTTTGAGCTCGCCCTGCAAGAGTTCCTGATGCCCCGTTGCGGGCACGCCGTTGACGGCGTTGAACCCGGACATGAGCGTCAACGCCCCCGCATCAACGCACGCGCGAAATGGCCGCAAATACACATTCAGCATTTCGTTGCGCGAAACCATGACGCTGTTGTAGTCGCGCCCCCCCTCGGCCAACCCGTAGGCGACAAAGTGCTTCGGGCACGCGGCGATTCCCCGGGTCAGGTCGCCGTCGCCTTGGAAGCCGCGAATCATCGCGGCGCCCAACTCGCTGGCGAGCACTGGGTCTTCGCCCAGGCTCTCTGCGACGCGACCCCAGCGCGGATCCCGTACGATGTCGACCATGGGGGCGAATGTCCAATGCACCCCCACGGCTCGCGCTTCGTCGGCTGAGACCGCAGCGGCCCGGGCG
>JAGQOU010000084.1 GCA_020427145.1 Planctomycetales bacterium
ACCAACCTCACGGCGGGCCGCGCCCAGCGGGCGGCGGCTACGCCGGCAACGGCGCCGCGGGGCCTCAAGGCAGCAGCGGGCCCGCCCCCGGCGGGAGCGGCGCCGACATCCCCCCGGAACCGATCGCGGAGTTTTTTCGCGAGACGCTTGCAGCGTTGCGCGACTCGCTGCGGGTCCAAGACTGGCCGAAGCCGGCGCGAATTGCCGTGGCGGCGCTAGGGATTCTGGCCGTCATCCGGGTGCTCGGTTCGCCGGGCGGCGAGGATTTTCTGGGGTTCGCCTTCCTGCTCGCCGTGGGCTACGTGGTCTACCGCGGTATTCGCGCGCACCTGATTCGCAAAGACATGCAGCGTTACGCGCCCACGACGCCGAGTTCACCGGCCGCACAACAGGTGCATACCGTTTCCACGCCGGTTCCGCCGGCGACACGCATGGCGGCCTCGAACCCGCCCGATTCTCACCCCGACGGGATCCGTCGCCCCTGGCGGCGCCGACAGCAGAGTTGGCAGACCGCGGTGCGACATCACCTGCGCAGCATGTCATGGCGCGACCGTAGCAGCCAGCTGCTGGGGTCCATGGTGGTCGCCGCGGTGGTCGGCACGCTCGCCACGCTCTTCGCTGGGACGTTTGCGGGCCCGCGGCCGGAAGCGGAGATCTACCTGTGGATGGCAATCGTCACGATCGCCGGCAGCTGGGCGGTGCTCATCCCCGCTAAATTGTGCGAGGGACACATTGAAGACCAAGCCCCCCTGCGGTTCGCCCAACTGCTGGGCGGCGCGATCGTGGGATTCATCGCCTTCGGCGTCGCGGCGGCGCTGATGCTGCAATTGCCGACGAGCACCGACTTTGCCCCCGGTCCTTGGGACTCGCTCTCCGGCGAGTTCTTTCGATCTTGGGATCAGGGGCTCTCCGAACAAATTCGCGGCACTCAGACCGCGACGCTGGCGCCACAGATGCACGTCGCGTACTTCGCATTCTTGCTGCTCTTGCTCCGATGGTGGCGCATGGCCGAAGTCACGCGCCCGACGCGAGTGAGCCTCTGGTCAATCGCCTGGGCCGGTTTCATCGGCTGGGGGCTGACCTTCTTCTGGTGGTATCCTCAACCCGTGGGCATGCTCACTGCAATTGCAATTGCGTTCACCGTGCAGATCTCCAGTCCTTGGATGTCGTCGACGCGACGCACCGAGATCGCAGAGGAAGCGGTCGCCTAGGCGCCGCGTACAGCGAGTCGATTTCCCGCTCGACGGAGCATTGGCCGCTCCCAAAATCATGAACCTCATGCTCCTGCTGATACTGCTGATCATTCTTGTCGCCGGCGCGATCGCCGTGCTGCAACGAGCGGGTCGCAACTTGGGATTGGTGGTTCTGCTGGCGGTGATAGCGATCGTCTTCGGATCGCTGGTGCGAGCGCGTCGTGCGGCCCTCGTCGAAGAACAACTTCGCGCAGAGACCGTGGCAGCGGCTGAAGCGCACTCCCGTTGGGCTGCCGCTCACGTCGCCGTTCCCTCGGCGGCGTCTCCAATCGAATCCCATGCCAGCGTTGGCCGCGTACAGGTCGACAACGACGGGATTCAGGTCGAAGTCTCCCGATTCGGCCCGCCCGGGGTCCGCACCGATCCAAGCGGTCGGCTGATCGAGCCTGGTCCAGTTTCGATCGCAGGTCCCAGCGCCACGCGAGCTAAGTTCGACCTGGGGTTGCTCGTCCTTGCCGTGCCCACGGTGCTGGCGCTGATCTTCGTTCTGCAGCGCCGCAAGAGCGCGGATGGCAAGAGTTCGGGCGTCGGACTCGTGGTGGCAGGGGCCCTGCTCCTGTTGGGCGCGGGCGCGTTTTTCCTGAATGTCGCGACGCCCACGGCCCGCAACGGAGTCGTGCAAGAGCTGCCACCCGCAGCGCGGGAGACCTCCCGCAGCGACGACGCCGGCGCCTATTTTGAGCAACTCACCGCGCCTCGCATTCCGCTGGACAACGATCCGCAGCCGCCCGCGACCGACGGTCACCCGCGCGCCGTCGCCGTATCGCCCGAGTTTGCCGCCGAGGTGCGCGACATCCTTCAGGAGAGCGGGCTGCAGGCGGAAATCACTGCGATGCAATCCGCAGCGCAAGACGAGCAGGATAGCGCAGACGATGAAAACGGCGCCAATCCAGCGCCCCGGTCGAGCGCCCGCAGCCTGGGAAACTACGCGAAGGACGCGGTGATCATCATGTGGTTGGGCGATCCGACGCCGTTTGAAGCGTTGCGCGAGACGCCCGCTCCCAACCCCGAAACGCTGGCGGCCGACGCCCAACCAGCTACCATAACCATCGGCCCCTCGGAGGCGACAAAGCCGCCCACGCCGCCAGTCGCCGCCCCCGCTCCCACCGTGCAAGTCGTCGACAATCCCCCGCGTCCCGACTGGCTGGAGTCCGCGCCGCACGTGGTTCGTGGCGCTCAGGGCACGGTTCTCTCGACCGACCCGTTCAGCACGCTCCGCGAATGCCGTGCGGCATTGATGGAGGGGCTCGAGGCGGCGTTGGTCGCGCGAACCGGCGAGCTGGCCGAGACCGCCGCAGGCTCCCCGACTTATGTTCCCCCGCTGGCGGCCATGCGAGTCTCTGTGAGTGATTTCGTCGACTCGGTGATCAACGACGAATACGTCGAGACAGTGCCCACCTCGGTAGGCCTCATGAAACGGGCCTACATGCTGGTCAGTATTCCTCCGGAAGTCGACTCGCAACTGCTCTCGGCGTGGCGGAACTACGGACGCGACGAGCGAATCCGAGTCGTCAGCGTCTTTGCCTCGGCCGCGATTGGCCTGGTAGCGCTGGTGTTCGGCCTGCTGAAGGTCGATACCTGGACGCGCGGGTATTATTCCAAGCGGTTGTTTCTGGGCGTCCCCGCGGCGATAATCGGGTTGTTGGCGTTGCTTGCCCTCGCGTAACCGCTGCTCCCCGCAGCAGCAAGCCGCCTCACATTGCCGATAACTCGTGGCGCTCAGGGCCCATGACCGACTCCGCAAATCCCGACGCACTGCTGGTCGAGGCGATTCGTCGCGGCGAGCCGCAGGCGTGGACCGATCTGATCGACCAGTACGAGGGGCGCCTGCTCGCGTTCGTCGAGAGCCGGCTCCGTCGCCGCGCCGCGAGTGAGGACGTAGTCCAGGAAACATTCGTCGGCTTTCTCACCAGCTTGCCGAATTACGACAAACGACGGCCGCTGGAGAGTTGGCTGTTCACGATCGCCGCCCACAAACTGACCGATTACCTGCGCCGCGAGGGACGCCGGCCCGCAGTGCCGCTGTCGACGGCCGACGGCTCCGGCGACAACTGGGAACCAGTCGGCGGCGCACGCCGCGCCAGTAGTCTGGCCCGCAGCGGCGAACGACACGGCATGGAAGAGCAAGCGCTGTGCGAGGGCGTTGCCGAACAACTCGACAAATGGCGCGGCGAAAACGACTGGGACAAAGTGAAGTGCATGGAACTGCTGTTCGTCGCCGGCTGGGGCAACAAACAGACGGCCGAGCAACTCGGGCTGAGCGAGCAGCAGGTCGCCAATTTCAAACACGACTTTATCGCGCGGCTGCGAAAGAGCATTCAACGCCAGCGGCTCAATGAGGATGTGTTTCCTGAACTGAGCGAATAGCCGCCCGTCGACGCCGCGGGCCCGCGGCCGCCGAGAATCCCAAGTCCGCCCCCTGACTCTCCGACCTCTCACCTCTTCATTTCGCATGTACTCCGACACGCAACTCGACGCCTTTCTCGACGAAGCCTTGCCCGCGACGGCGATGGCGGAAATCGAGGCGGCGCTGCGCGACAACGAGCAGTTGACGCAGCGACTAGGGGCGATCGTCGGACGCCGCGACGCGGGACTTCATTCGTTGGGAGCCATGTGGCGGCGGCGGCGGTTGACCTGTCCCACGCGAGAACAACTGGGGAGCCGCCTGCTGGGGGTGCTCGACCCGCAATTGAACGACTATGTGACGTTTCATCTCGAAGTTGTCGGCTGCCGCATTTGCCAGGCCAGCCTCGCCGATCTCCAGCAGCGCACCGCAGCCGAGGAGGCTGCCGGTTCCGCTGCGCGGCGGCAACGATACTTCCAGTCGAGCGCCGGACTGCTGCGTCGGTCCGACGACTAGAGCCGCAACAGTTCCCACGGCGACTGCCAGAACTGGCGTGCGGGCAGCAGCCCCGCGACCAAGCGCGCGGTCTCGGGCGCCAATTCGGGCAGCAAACGGTCGTGCAGGCCGCGGCTCAGCGAGAGATTGCCCAACAACAAATCCTGCTCTGTGACCGCGCTGCACGGGAAGGGCGAAGATTCGTCGGCGTTGCGATGTTCCAAGCGCGCACTGCGGCGCGTGAGCACCAAAGCTCGAACCGCGTCGCCGACGCGCATCGCAATCTCAGCGGGACGGTCGATACCGGCCGCCACGGCCCGCTCGCGCAGGACGGGATACATCCGATCGACCCAGCGGTCCGGCGCCGCGAGTTTGGTCATCCATTGGCCTTCGGCGGGATGCGCCGCCCAGCCGCCGCCGGCGGTGACAATCAACTCGTGCAGCGGATCGTCGGCCGGCGTGTGCAACGAAACAAAGTGGTGACCGCGATCAATCGCGTCGCGGCAGGCCTGCGCCAACAGCGCCGTGGCGGCCGCGGGTCGCGCGGGGTCGGTAAACATCTCGATGACCTGCGAGTCGCGCAGCACCGCGTAGCCGACGACTTGCTCAGGCGGCGTCGGCAAGTCATCGGCGACGTCGTCGCCGCCGTTGCGACGGCCCCCCTGCAGCGCCAGGAGAATCGCATCGTGAACCTTGCGACCTGCCAACCAGCGCCAAGTCTCGGGCGAACGGAGCAGCGCCCCCCACGTCGCCGGCGCCATACGGGCGAAGATTTGCTCAATGGCGTCCAAATCAACCAACCGCCACGCGCGAACCTCCGCTTCGGCTCGTCGCCGGCGGCGGCGATGCTCCTGCAACGCATCCAGGTGAGCCAACACGGCGCGCGTGCGAGCCCGGGTATGTCCCTGGCCGCGAACCCGACTCCACCCGCGCCGCCGGAACGGAGCCGCGTCGGCGGCGAATGCCGTCAGCACCAGCGCCCCTTCGCGCGCCGCGCTTTCCTCGGCCGTCGCCAACAGGGCGTCGTCGTAGCCTGCGGCAGCGTATTCGGGCAGCAACGCCAAGTCGTCGATTCGGCCGACCGGAATCCGTTGCCCGCTGAACCAGGCGATGTGGCGCGACGAACGAACGTGCCCGACGAGTTGCCCCCGGCGGCGAATCAACAATCGATCGGCGGGCGAGTAGCCCGGTTCGTCCAGGCGGCTTTGAAAGTCCTCGGCGAGCTGCGCCTGTTGTGTTTGCGCTAGCAGCGCCAACGCCTCGGGATGATCGCCGGGCGTCGCCGCGACGATCTCCACGCCAGCGCCCAAATCGCCCAAACGACCGGCAGACCGGTCGGCGACAAGGCGAGCCTCCTCAGGGGAGGGTGAGTGCATAGCGTTCTCGTCCAGCACCGCGGGGAGCGAAAGTTTGGCACGGCAAATCCCCGTGCCGCTGCCGCGACATGATTCCAGGCTGTGCGGTGCGAAAAGCCTCGGACAGTGTTCCGGGACACGGGGCCGGGACAAGCGTGACGCCGCCGCCCCGGTCCGTCTGAGCCTAAGCCAATCGGGCCGCAAAATCTAGCAGAAACCCCCTGAGTTGCTCCCGGGGAAATAGGCAAAAAGCGTATTCTCGCGACTCCAGAACCGCGGTTGTCCGCAGGCGACTGCGGGCAGCGGCCAAGCGGCGCTCCGTCTCCTGACGCAACGGCAGCAGCAGCCCAGTCAGGCGACGGTTTGCCTCCGCGATCGCCAAATGACGCTCCCGCGCGTTTTGGGGCGTTTTCGCCGTCGAGATCCACTCTCGCTTCGCAGCTCGCCACTCTGCAGCTTGCCGCTCCTCGGCAGCGGGAAGTTCGATCGGATCGAAGAACTTCTCCGGGTGGAATTCCATATCTCGCAACTGACGATTCAGGCTGCGCACGTCCGACTCCGTCGCGCGTTGGTGCTTGATCGGCAGCCGGAGCGTTCCGGAAATCGCGGCGTAGGGCGCCGGGTCGATGCCAAAGAACTCCCGACTGAGCCGATCGGCCACCTCGTCGTAGCGGGCGCCCCCGATGCCATGGATAAACAGATCGGCCAATGCCAGCCGTGCAAACAGGGTCGTCACCAGCGCGCGCGAGCGAAGTTTCACGCCACGCGATTCCCACCCGCCCAGCAGCCCAATCGCCTCCGCCGGATCGCCATCGGCGGACAGCGGCAGGCATTCGCAAAAACGATCACGGTCGGTCAGCTCAATCGCATCGCCGCGCTGGCGCGCGAACAGGGCCCGCCGCGTCGGGTCGTCGTTGGACCACAGCCACAGCGGCGCCTCCAGCCACTCGCCGTCATCCGCCAAATTGGGCATCGGTTGGGCGTGATTGCGAATGCCGTGACGGCGGCGGAACGCCGCCAGCGCCTCGTTGTACGCCGCCGAGAATCGCGGCAAGTGCGCCACCAGGTGACATGCAAACCGACGAAACGCGCCGCTCTGACAGACCGTGCTCTGTGGCAACTCGAGCGTCTCGGCGCCCCAGGCCAACTCGGTCAGGTGCCGAGCCTGAGCCATCGCCAACCCGGGCGATCCGGTTGCCGCCGAGCGTTCCAGCACGCGGGGCCACCAATCGCGAATGAACGGATTGACGCCCAGCGACTCCAGAGCCGTCCCGACGCGGTCGCCGAACGAATCCCACAGTCCCGCGTCAGAGATGCGACGTTGCTCCCAGGCCATTGGCATATGCGGCGAGTCGAATGCCACGGAATTGATGGCGGCATCCGTCACGGGGCCGGTCGGCACGCGCGTGGTGGGACTGTGGGCGGAATCGGTATCAATGACCAGGTGCAGGGCCGTCCCGCCGCTTTGACGGGCCAACTCCGCGGCTGCGAAATTCTTGAGCCACACGCCCGGATGCACCAATTCAGGCTGGTGCCCCACCACCACCAGGGGGCGATCCGGCGCGACGCCGCGGACTCCCGCGGCATAGCCGGCCACATAGGCTTGCGCCGCCGTCAGCAACTCCGCGCGCGCCGTGCGCTGCAGCTCAGCTAACGGCTGGCCGAGGATTTCTACATCGCCGGGGGAGTGCGCCGCGGCGCCATCGATCAACGCCGGCAGCGTCGACCACGCCGGGATCGACACGCAGCCGCCGTCCTGTTGAGGTGCGCGGTACGACGGCGGACTTTCCAGCTCGCTCAACAGCATCCCTGCATCTGCTCGCCAGGACAGTTGGGGCGATTGGTGAGCGGACGGAACACGGGACGACAAGCGTCAACCGCCCGATCAATCACGTCGTGATAGTACGCCAGCCGCGCCGTGGCATCGTCGAGGGCGCCGCCAAAGCTGCGCTTCTCCTCCAAGTACACCAGCGGAACCGCCGCTTCGATGATCTTGAGACCCTGATGGGCCGCCTGCACCCATAATTCCAGCGGCATCGCGTAGCCCGCCTCGCTCAGCTGCAAATTGGCGAGCGCCTGGACGCGGTATGCTTTGAACCCGCAAAAGGCGTCGGTCAGTTGCAAGCCCAGCCGGCAGTTGAGTTCCTCGGTCACCTGCAGGTTGATCCGCCGACGGTCGACGGGCGGCGCGCCTTGCGAGCCAGAGCCAGTCGACAGGTAACGGCTCCCCGAAACGATATCGACGTCGCCGGTACACATGCCAGCGAGTTGGCCTATCAATTGCGGTTCATGCTGACCGTCGCAGTCAATCGTCACGAGGACGTCGTAACGATTGAGAACGGCGAAATCGAACGCGGTCTTCAGCGCGGCGCCGTAGCCGCGGTTCGGCTCGTGGCGAATGACCTGCACGTCGCCGCGTCGAGCAAGCAGGTCGGGGGTCTCGTCGGTCGAACCGTCGTCGACGACCAGCACGTCGGCGGCGTTGCGCACAACATGGTCGAGCACGCCGTTGACGTGCTGGGCTTCGTTGTACACCGGCAGCGCGGTCAGGAACCGCAGATCGGGCAAGACGGTCTCAGCGGCATGGGCGGAAAACATGAAACCTCGGGAGGTGGGCGGCGTCGGCGGGCGGGAACTGCGGTCGCCCCTCGGGCGATCGGCCATTTCAAAGCCCGCAGAAAACCACCCGATTCAACCGCTGGGGTCGCGATCAAACGCGCTGGTGGGGAGCGGGCTGCCAACGCCGAGTCGCCAATTCGGGATACGTTTGCTGAATTGGTCGCTGTGCGGCACTCCGTGCTGGCTTCAAGCAGCATTTTAGATGGACCGCAGCGAGGGTCAACTTCGCGGCTGTCGCCGGCCCTAAACCACGAGAAACGGGTCGGCGTCGCGATCGCTGGGTCGAATCTCGATCCCCGCGAGCTGATCGCCCAGGTAATCGGCCAGCGATTCCATGGCAAACCGCTCGCTGGCGAAGTGGCCCAGCAGCACGGCGCCAACGCCCGCTGCCGCGGCCGACAGGCAGTTGTGAAAACTTGCTTCCCCGGTGACAAACCCGTTACAGCCGACCCGCCCGGCAGCGTCGAGAAACGACCCGCCGCTGCCGCACGCGACAGCCACGCGCGAGACGGGCCAGTCCGCCCCGCCAACGATCCGAACTGCTTTGAGCCCGAGAAACGCCTTGGCGCGGCCTGCCAACTCGCTGAGCGTGAGGGCTGCGTCAGTATCGCCCCAGCGACCGGCGCCCACTTCGGGGTCGTCGGCAGCCGGCTGCAGCGGCGTGATTTGTTGCAGTCCCAGGCCAATGGCCAAATGTTGATTGATCCCCGCACGGGCCGAATCGAACGCCGTGTGAGCGCTATAGACGGCAATACCGTGGCGAATCACGTTCAGCAACATCCGTCCCACCGTCGTGTCCGCGGTGATCGAACGCACCGGGTCAAACGGCAGCGGATGGTGGGTGATCAGCAGCGACGCCTCGTGCTCGATCGCCTCGGCCACCACCTCCGGCGTCACGGTCAGGCACGTCAACGCCCGCTTCACCGTGGCGTTCCGATCGCCGATCAGCAGCCCGACGTTGTCCCATGACTCGGCCAAGGCGACCGGTGCAAGTTGCTGCATGACGTCGACGATTTGAGCGACTGTAGCCATGGGGGAGCGGAGCGCGAATTAGCGAGGCCAGGGTTCTCAGGAAGCAACTGACATGGTAGACCGCCGCGCGCAGCGTCGGCAAGGGCCCGCAGTTGCTATCACGACGTCGCTGCGGAATTATTGCTGGGCGAGGAACCGCCGGTTAATCACCCGCAGTCCGTTGACTTCTTCCGCTCGCAACCAAAATTCCGACCCCAGCAATTCGGCGCCGTTGGGGAATTCGTAGATTTTCACGTCGGCGCGACTCCCCAGGCGAAATACCTGCGTTCGCTGTCGCCGCCAGCCGGTGGGCGGATAGAGGATGCACTTGAAGTCCACCAGTGCCGAACCGCGGTTGATCATGGTCTGCTCGACCAACAGCGTGCCGTCCTCCTGCAGACGGGTGTGAATCGTGCATTCCACAAACCCGTCGCCGACGTCGAGTTTTCGGTACACGGTGAACTGGTAGTGTCGCTCGGCCTCGACGGTGAAATCAACTTGAATCGGCGTGTCGCCGCTGTTGGCGTCGAACGGCAAGGAAACCTCGAACGGCTTGGACTCGGTATGCCCTTCGCCCAGCTTGAACTCGATCTTATCGGGCGAGACTTGCCAGCCTTCGGGGGCCCGAATGCGGGCAAAACCGCCGACGCCCTGGGGAAACTCGTTGCGAATCTTCAATTCGTTCGGATGCGCCTTGCCGAAAATACTCGGCACGTGCGGCGTCGCGAAGCTCACTGCCATCCGCCAGCGGGCAATATGCGGATTCACGCCTGTGACAAAACAGGGCAGCGGCGCGGCATGAATCACCTGACGATGCTGTTGCGCCTCGGGCAGGTGTTCGCGGCCCCAGACGTCAATCACGCGCACGTCGTCGCCCAGATAGATCACCTCGTCGGTGGCCGACTGATTCCACAGCACCATCAGCACGTTGCCATCCGGCGTCTCGAACAGCCGATTTTCGCTGTTGCCAGGCAACTGGATCGTGCCGAGAAATTGCGTCCCCGCCAGCAAGTGCGCCGACGTGCGCCACGGCAACAACAGGTCGCCGGGCGATCCCGACGCGGTCATCAAACCATGGTCGTCGTCGAACGGATCGGCCGCGAAGATGGCGTCGGCGCCGTGAATGCGCGCCGCGAGCATCTGCTCCACGAGGTCGCGGGCGCGGGTCTCCAAGTCGTAGATTTCGCGCGACAAGGGTTCGATCAGCGCCCAGCGGGCGACCCCCTTGCGTTTCGGAAGTTGGAGATATTCGCCCAATTCGGCGCCGGTGAGCGGCGGCGATTCCGAGAATTGCTGGAAATCCCAGGTGGCCGGCACGTCGTCGCCGCTCGCTTGCATCCATCTCCAGCCCAATCCGACATTGACGTCCTGGCCAAAGCGGAACAGCGTGCCGCGCAAATCGGAGATTTCCTCCTCCAGGCGCGGAAACGTCGAAAAACTCGTGTCGCGATCGTTCCCCAACTGCCACCAGCGCACGCGCAGCGACAGCCGGCTGAGCACGGGATCCATTAAGGGCAGCCACGACGACGTTTCCAATGACAGCGTGTCGGCGATCGTAGCGTCGACGGCCAGCCGCTGGGCGAGTTCGGAATCCCGGGGCGGACGGTCCACGACGCCCACCAACTCAATATCCTCGGCGGCCAGTTGCTCGGCAAACACGACCAGGCGATCGCCGCGCTGCGACTCGGTTTCACCGTACCACACAGGGACCTTCACCCAATGGACGGCGACGCGAGGCAGCAGCTCGGCCAGATCGTCGAGCGACAACGGCACGTCGCCTCCTGCCAGCGACCAGCCGAACTCCCCGCTGGCGGGGCGATTCAGCGGCGGCACGACCGCCACCGACACGGTTTTCTCGTCCTGCAGGCCGTTGGCGGTGCGCATCGTCACCCGGATGCGGTAGTAGCCGTGCTCGCGGATGGGCGGTCGCCACGAGGTGCTCCCCGCGTACCCGGCCGGCAGTTCGACCGAGTTATTGACGATGTCCGAAGCTTTGCTGGAGCGCTCGGTGATCTTCCGCCCCTCCAACTGCACGTGATTGTCGTCGAGGCGGCGGTCGCTGGCGTCGAGCAATTCGAACACGATATCGGGATCGCGTTCGCGAATTCCGGACAATTCGCAATGGACGACGACCTCGCGCGGATCCGTGTAGACGTTGAAGGGATTGTTGGTGCCGACCCGCATCTTCGGCAACCGTCCCATCCAGACGTCGTCGATCGCCACGGTTCCCGTCAGGTCGACGCGGTCGCCGCGCTGGACTTCGAGAACAATCCGCGCGCTGGCAACCTCCGAATTGTTCGGACTCACCGGATCGATATGCACTTCCTGCCAATCAGGAGCGTCGGTGAACCATTGGCTGGGGGCCGCCTGCAGCACTTTTCGGTTTTCGTCGCAGAATTCGACGACCAACCTGGCGCGAGCATAGTGCACGTCGCGGACGCGGATGCGCGTCTGCACGACGTAGCTGTAGCTATCGGAAACCGCGGCGGCCGGGCTCACGACGCGCGCGCCACCGCCATTGAGATGCACCGTCAACGCCGTCCCCGCGACCGCCGTCTCGTCGGGATCGATTTGTACGTCGACGTATTTCGGCCGGCCCGCCCCGTAGGTTCGCTTCCAGCGATCCGGCCAGCTGTCGTAGTTCACGTCCCAGGTGCGGTCGAACGCGCAGTGGAGAATCTCCACGGCGTCGGGGTGGCGCGCAGGCGGGTCCACTACCGCCGCGGCGCTAGGCGACCCGGCCGTGGCGGCTAGAATCACGAACGTGGCGAGTGCGGTCATGGGGAGTTCGCGCAAGCCGTTCCAGGAGTCAGCCGCGCGAAACGCGCGCGAGCCGGCCCCAAAAGACAGCATGTCCTGGGGAGTTTGATCGTGATGGGCGTCCGGATTGCCGCGGCGACGCGACGTTTACAGCAACCCTTCCGAAAAGCATTGCACACCGTCGCGGCGTTGGGAGTCGATGGCGTCGAAATCGACGCCCGCGATGAACTCCGCCCAGCCGATATAACCGGCACCGCCGTGCGCGCCGTGCGGAAACTGCTCGAAGAAGGAAATCTTCAAGTCGCGGGAGCCGTGTTCCCCACCCGCCGCGGACTGCTTAGCTCCGATCATGCGGAGCAGCGCTTGGCGGCCCTCCGCGAGGCCATGACGATGGTCTCCCGACTGGGAGGCCGCACGCTGACGACCAACCTGGGAGCAATTCCTCCCGCCGAGGACGACCGGCGGAGTCAGTCCCTTCAGATTCTCGAACTGGCGGCCGCGGACGGTCAGCGACTCGGCGTCACGCCGGTCTTATCCGCCAGCGAGACCCCGCCGCGCGAGACTGCCGAGTTGCTGGCAGATCTCCACGCGGGCGTGATTGGCGTGCGGCTGGACCCGGCCGAATTGATCCGCCACGGCCAATCACCGAGCGAATGGCTTGAAATGCTGGGACCCCGCGTGGCGAGCGTCGCGGCCACGGACGCCGCCAAAGATTTCGGCGGCAGCGGCACGATCGACGTGGAGTTGGGTCGCGGGGGCGCGAATTTCGACGAGTTGCTGGTCCGGCTGTTGGAACAGTACCAGTACCGCGGCTGGATCGTCGTGGGCCGCTCCGACTCGCCGCGACCCGTCGAGGAAATGGCCGACGCGGCGGCGTTCATTCGGGCCTGCAGCCACTGATTCGCGGTCCGCGCAGCGACTCGCTCAGCTGAGACGCGAGGCGTCCGGTTCGCGAGAGACGCCAAACCGATCGGACAGTGCGCGGACTGAAACGGTCCGCGTTACAGCGCATCGACTACTTCTTGCGATGGCGGATCTTCGCTCGCATCCGCCGCTTCTTGCGACCGAGTTTGCGACGACCTTTGCCAGACTTCTTCGTACCCAAGACGATGCACTCCCATGTTGCCGTCCCATGGAGACGGCAGGCCTAAATGTACACAATGTGCGACGAGGGTCGGACACAGCGGCGCGGTCGCCGCAAGTTCCGCAGAGTGGGCGATGCAGGGCTCGAACCTGCGACCCCCAGCTTGTCGAGCTGGTGCTCTAGCCAACTGAGCTAATCGCCCTGACAGCGTCGCCTGGGCAGCCACCGCTTGGCTGCCGCAGACTCGCAAGTTTAGCACGTTGGGCAAACGCCGGGTAGGGGCTGCTCAACGAGACATTTGCCGCGGCGAGATCGCGCCGAAACGCCTCGTTTCAACGTTTACCGCAAGCCTCGCAGCCCACCCAAGCCAGCTAAAATCCCTCAATTTCGACATGCGAATCGGGTGAAAAACCGTTCTTGCACCACAAGTCCGTCTCCGTTCTAATCCCTAGCTGTTCACTCGCGATAACCCTCGCGGACGCCGCCCGCCCTGATTCGAGCCTCCAACCATGCGTTACGACTGGCGCCAGATCCTGTCTTGGACTGAAGTGCTTTGCTTCGTGCTTGTTTGGTGCATCGGCATCGGCGCCGCTCTGCTGCAGGTTTACGCTGGCGACAGCGGCACTGCCGCCGCCGACCTCGCCGTGGCCGACGGGTCGCCCTCGAGCGCCGCCGCATTGGACTAGCGGCTGCAAAGCTGCGGACCGAACCCGCCCTGCCGGCACCGTTATTCGCCAGTCGCTGGCTGATTCTCAACGCCGATCTCATCGCGGGCGTCGCTCGACTGGCGTCGCCGCAAGTACAGCTTGATCGGCACTTCGCCGAAATCCAGCTGATCGCGCACCGCCCCCAGCAAGTAACGCTGGTACGGCCGGTCCAATGATTTGGGATCGTTGCAGAACAACACCAGCGTCGGCGGCTGCACGCCCACCTGCGTCCCGTAATAGATCTTCGGCCGTCGGTTTTGATGCAGCGGCGGCGGGTTGCGCTGCACGGCGTCGCGCAGCAGCCGGTTGAGCTGCCCCGTGGTGAGCCGCTGCCGCGATTGCTTGAACAGCATTTGGGCATGATTCAGCAGCGCCTTGACGTTCTTGCCGGTCTCGCCGGTGATGAAAGCAATCGGTGCGTAGCGCATGGTCCGGAACGTATCGTTGAGATACCGCACCCACTTCTCGGTGGGCATCGTCTTGGCCAGCAGGTCCCATTTGTTGACCACGAAAATCACGGGCTTGTACTGCTCGCCGATGTATTCGCACAGTTGCTTGTCGACTTTGCTCACCCGCTCCGAGGCGTCGAGAAACAACAGCACCACGTCAGCCCGACGAATGCTGCGCTGGGCCCGGTGGGCTCCGTAAAAGTCAACCGATGCACCGCGGCTGCTGGTGCGGCGCAGGCCCGGCGTATCGATGGCCACAAACGCCTTGCCATCCAGCTCAAATCGCACGTCGACGCTGTCCCGCGTGGTGCCGGGGATCTCGCTCACGATCATCCGCTGCGCCTGGGCCAGCGTATTGACGAAGGTGCTCTTGCCGACGTTGCGGCGGCCGACGATCGCCACCTTCATCTCCGGCTCCGAGACCTCCTCGTCGCCCGGTTTCTCCTCGGGCAATCGTTCGAGAATCAAATTCAGCAACACCGTGCGGTTGCGGTTCTCGCGCGTGCTGACCGGGACGATCTTGCCGCGGCCAAGGCGGTACAAGTCGCTGGTCTGGGCGTCGAGCTTTTCGTTGTCGGACTTATTGGCCACGCAGATCACGGGCACGTCCAAGTCCCGCAATCGACGACCGACCTCTTCGTCCAGCGCCGTGAGTCCCGAACGCACGTCGACCACGAAGAGAATGATCGAGGCCGAATCGATCGCCAAATCGATCTGCGCCTCGATGTGCTTTGTCAGATTGTCCGCATCGATCATGCCGATGCCGCCGGTGTCGACGAGCTCAAAATAGCGCTCGTCGTGCTGCATCAGATAGTCCACCGGATCGCGCGTGACGCCGGGCTGATCCTCGACAATGGCCAGGCGCAGGCCGGCCAGCCAGTTGAAGAGGCTGCTTTTGCCGACGTTGGGTCGGCCGACGATAACGACGCGGGGAACTGCCATGAGTGGGAAGGCAAGCTAGGGAGGCGGGCTCGGGGAATCCTTCATACTACTCGCCCAACGGGGCCCTTCGCCACTGCCGCGGCCTGCGAATTACGAGATCGACACGGTTGCGTCGGGTGGCGGGCGAGGTCCGTTTTCGGCGAAATCGACCGGTTCCGACGCCGCTGAGAAGCTCTAGACTAGAGGGCCTGTCGCCCCCTCGGACACCTCGCGTTGACGCCCATGCCGCCCTCCGCCGACCTTCGTACGCTGCTGTGGCAACACCTCCAAAGTCTGCAATCGGCAGGCGTGGACTGCCTGCCGCGACCCGATTCACAGCGGGTGGCGCAGCTCAACACGGCGAGCCCGCCCGCCGGGGCCGCCGTGCCGCCCTCCCCTGCCCCGACCGCACCTCCTGCTGCCGAGACCGCCATGCCCCGTAAGCCCGCCGCGCCCGTTTCCACTGCGCCGACGGACGCCGCTGCGGCTCCGTCGCTCGAAATCCTTCAGCAACTGGTCGCGGGATGCACGCGCTGCGACGAATTGGCCGCCACGCGAACGCAAACCGTGTTTGGCGTCGGCAACCCGCATGCTCGGCTTTGCCTGCTGGGCGAAGCGCCAGGCGCCGACGAGGATCGGACCGGCGAGCCGTTTGTGGGCCGCGCGGGTCAGCTGCTCACGAAGATCCTCGAGGCATGCGGGCTCAAACGCGACGACGTGTACATTCTCAACGTGCTGAAATGCCGGCCGCCAGGCAACCGCAACCCCGAGCCCGACGAGGCGGCCAACTGCCGCGGATTCCTCGATCGCCAGCTCGATTTGATTCAGCCCGAGTTCATTTGCTGCCTGGGGGCGGTCGCCGCGAGAAACCTGCTGGACACGCAAGTCGCGATCGGAAAACTGCGCGGCTCGGTACACGACTACCGCGGGATCAAGGTGGTCTGCACGTACCACCCGGCCTATCTGCTGCGAAATCCGGCCGCCAAAGGAGCGACCTGGGAGGACATGAAGCTGCTGATGCGAGAGTTGGGCCAACCGGTCGACTAGGCGCCTACGATGGCGCGCGGCGGGCGTTGAGGTCGCGGATTTTGCTAGCATTTTCGCCCCATTTTTGGGGGACCTTGCGGGTCGTAGCGGTCGTGCCTCAGAGATTTTGCGAACTCCGGCCAGAACGGGCCCAAAACCGTTTTCTCGCCCCCGCGCCGTTGATAAAGTGCGAGAAGCAACGGCGACTTCTGCCATGTTCAGGAGGCGGCCCGGGCGACCAGTGTGCGGGTCGCCCGGACCGCGCTTCTGTCCCGCGGCGGCCGCTTATCGAATGACTAATGCCGGCACGTTGCGCGACTCCCCGCCGGTTCGCCACGAGAACAGCGGCGAACCCATGACGCGCGCAAACCTTGGTTCAGACTCGCCATGATCTACCCTCATCCACCGCATTCCGACGACGTCGACCGCCTGTTGCTCAACGCGCAGCTGCGTGATGCGCTCGAGCCGCTGTTCGACGAGTCGATCGGCCGCGTCAACGCCCAGTCGATGACGACCGGCGACGAGAACGAGTTCCTGCTGTCGATGCTGGAGTGGGAGCGAGCCCCCATTTTGCCGATCTGCGAGTGGTTCGATCCCAAATTGGACCTGCCGCACCCCGACGACCTGGGCGACGAAGACCTGCGCCGCGAGCTGTACACGATCATCGGCCGGCTGTTCGAAAAGCACATCGTGCTGGACTTCACCGACCATCTCAGCGATCGACAGCTGTACTGCCTGGTGTTCCGCGATATTCTGCCGGCGCACGAGAAGATGATTCAGCGCCGCAACAACTACCTGCACTGGGATTGTGCGAACGTCGACGGCGATCCCGAACTGTGGCTGCGATACTACGCCACGGAAGAGGAACGGCAGGCGTGGGCGGAGGAAACCGACGGCTACCTGCCGCAGGTCGACGATCCGCCTTTCTCGCGCGATCTTCCGCGGGCGCCGCTTTAGCTTGTTGGCTGACGGCGCGTGCCTGCAGGTCAGCGGTCAATAATCGCCCGCACGCGGTTGCGCAGCTTGACCAGCGGCTTGGCCGCCTCGGCGTCGAAGGGATCGAATTCTCCGTCCGGTGCGATCGCAACTCGCTGCAACGCCGCTTCCACGCGCCGCGCCGTCTCCACCGGGCTGCGCGGGCCGTCAACCCGGGCCGCTTCGCTGGGCGTGAGCGAATCGTAGTAGAGTTGCACGAAGTCGTAGAGATTGGCCAGACGCTCCAGTTCTGACACCGCGGCGTCCGCCTCGGCAAGCGTCAACCGGTCGCCGGCATTCGTGATGGTCGCGGCCACGTTGCGCAACCCGGCATGGTATCCCGCGGTTCGAGCGCGCAGCTCGGCGAGATTCACGTCGACGGACTCCGCGATCGACGTGGCGGGCGCCGGCCTCGCGGAACCCACGTGTGACACGGCGACGGCAACTGTCGTCGGCCGGCTGGGCTCGTCGGCGGGCGGTGCGGCCAATTCGGGCACAGGGCCGCCCACAACTGGCGGCCACGGCCGATCCGACTCAAGAACGATCACGTCGTCGTCGTCGTCGACGTCAGGCGCTACCGCCGTGACCTCGGACGCCTCGTCGGCGGTCTGCGGCGACGTCGCCACGTCCCCGACCACGGGTTCAGTTTCGGACTGAGCGCCGACGATGGTCTGCTCGGGCTGCCAGTTTTCCCATCCGGCGGCGGCAGCGGGATCCGCAACTTCAACTTCAACGAGGTCCGTCGGCTCGTTCCGCTCGACGGTCTCCGTCGCGGCCAGCACCCCAAAACTCGGCGTGGGCTCCAACGGCTTCAGGGCGCCGGGCATCGTGCGGCGAATGGCTTGGTGGAACCACTGGGCAAGCAGCGCTTGGTCGGCCGGCGACTGCGGCGACGCGAGGAACGCATCGATCACGTCGTCCAGGGCGGCCGTGCGGGCGTCGTACGCGGGCAGGTCGGTACGCAAAGCCAGGTCGAACTGCATCCGCACGTCGGCCTCCAAATCGGGCAGACTCGTTGCGGAGACGTCGCCCGTTCGCTCGGCGACGACGAACACGCCCAGAATCGCCACGGCCACAAACGCGCTCGCTACGGCAATCAACCGCTCGCTCGTACTCGACTTCATGATGTTTGCATCGCTCCCTGCTGTAACGGGTGCGCGGCGAATCCGGCCGAACGCTCGGCGCGCGCACCCCAGCAAAGGGTAGAATGGGGGGCATTCAAGTCAAAAACCGTCGTCGAATTCCCGCCCGCTATGACCCGCGCCTTGATCAAACCGCTGCTGATCGTCGCGGTCGTGCTGGTTCTGCCGCTGATTCTGCTGGTGGCGAGCGGAGAGTCGTTCACCGGTTTGCTCGACCGGTGGCGGGCTGACCCGCCCTCCGACGCGACGCTCGCCACCCTGGTCGTCGTCGTGTTGGCAAGCGACGTTGTGTTGCCGGTTCCCTCGGGGCCCGTGGCGACGCTGGCGGGAGCTCAACTGGGGACGTCGCTGGGCGCGGCGGCGGCGTGCGCCGGGATGACCGCGGGCGCCGCGATTGCTTTCGCCTTGGCCCGCCGCTGGGGACGACCGCTCGCCGAGCGACTGTCCTCTCCCGAGAGCCTGGCGGAACTCGACGACGCCTGCCAGCGGCACGGGCCCTGGATGCTGGCGGTCACGCGGCCGCTGCCGGTGCTCGCCGAGGCGGGGGCGCTACTGGTCGGAGCGCTGCAGATGCCGTGGCGGCGGTTCTTGCCGCCCGTGCTGCTGGCCAACGCCGCGTTGGGGGTGGCTTACGCGGCCCTGGGCGAGTACGCGGCCGAGCGCGAGTGGCTGCCGATGGCCGTCGGCCTGGCCGCCGCCGCTCCGCTGGCTGCCTTTGCGTATCGGCCGCGCCGCAAGGCATAGTCGGCAGCGCCGACGTCTCGCCATAAAAAAACCGGGCGCCTTCGCGAAATCGCGAAAGCGCCCGGCATATAAGAACCGACGTCCGAAGTCAAACTGCTTCGCCAACCGGAAATCCGTCCGAGAGCCTCGCTCGTCATGAGCGAGGTACGCCGGAAGCGATCGTCACTCGTTGCGCAGATGATGCACGTCCCAGTGCTTCGGCGAACGCCATAAGGCCGAGAGCAGCAGCTCGCGAACGTTGAGCATTTCCTTGGGCAACCGGTCGTACATCTTGAAGAACAACTCGTCGTGCGAGGCGATCTCCTGCATCCACTCGTCGCGGTCGGCGCTCATGAGCTGATCGAACTGCTCTTCGCTGAACTCCAAACCGCGCCAGTCGATGTCCTCGTACCGCGGCATGCGTCCCAGCGGTCCCTCGATGCTGGCCGCTTCGCCGCGGACCCGCTGCACGACCCACTTGAGAATCCGCATATTGTCGCCGAAGCCCGGCCACAGGAAATTGCCGTCAGCGTCGCGCCGGAACCAGTTCACGCAGAACACCTTGGGCGGCAGAATCTGCCGGCCGAAGTTCAGCCAGTGATTCAGGTAATCGCCCACGTGGTAACCGCAGAACGGCAACATGGCGAACGGGTCGCGGCGAACCTGGCCAATCTTGCCGAAGGCGGCCGCGGTCATTTCCGAACCCATCGTCGCCGCGGCATACACGCCGAACGGCCACGACGAAGTCTCGGTCACCAGCGGCACGACTGTGCTGCGGCGTCCGCCGAAGATGATCGCCGAAATTGGCACGCCATTGGGGTCGTCGTAGGCCGGGTCGGCTGACGGGCACTGGCTGATCGGCGCCGTGAAGCGGCTGTTGGGGTGAGCCGCTTTCGCTTCGCTATCGGGAGTCCAGTCGTTGCCGTGCCAGTCGATGCAATGCGCCGGCGGCTCGTCCGTCATGCCCTCCCACCACACGTCGCCATCGTCGGTGAGGGCCACGTTGGTGAAGATCGTGTTGGCGCGAATTGACGCCATCGCGTTGGGGTTGGTCTTGTCGTTCGTGCCCGGAGCGACGCCGAACAGGCCCGCCTCGGGATTGATCGCGAAAATTCGCCCGTCGTCGGCCGGCTTGATCCAGGCAATGTCGTCGCCCACCGTGGTCACTTCCCAGCCTTCGTCGGTGAACGGCTTGGGGGGGATCAGCATCGCGAAGTTCGTCTTGCCGCACGCACTGGGAAAGGCCGCCGCGACGTAGGTCTTCTCGCCGTCGGGGCTCTTCACGCCCGTAATGAGCATATGCTCGGCGAGCCACCCTTCTTCACGCGCCATGCACGAGGCGATCCGCAGCGCGAAGCACTTCTTACCCAACAGTGCGTTGCCGCCGTACCCCGAGCCGTAGCTCCAGATGGTGCGCTCTTCGGGAAAGTGGACGATGTACTTGTCTTTCGGGTCCGGGCTGCAAGGCCATTCGACGTCCTTGACGCCCGGCCCCAGCGGCATGCCGACTGAGTGCAAACACTTGATGAAGTCGCCGTCGCCGAGCGTCTCGAGCACCTTGCCGCCCATGCGGGTCATGATCCGCATGTTGGTGACCACGTAGGGCGAGTCGGTCAGCTGCACGCCGATATGCGAGATCGGCGAGCCGATCGGGCCCATGCTGAAGGGAATCACATACAACGTGCGTCCCACCATGCAACCGTCAAACTTCGGCCGCAGCGACGCCTTCATCTTCTCGGGCGCCATCCAGTGATTGGTCGGTCCCGCATCGCCCGGGTCAATCGAGCAGATGAAGGTGCGATCTTCGACGCGGGCGACGTCGCTGGGGTGGCTGCGGGCCAGGAACGAATTGGGACGCAATTCCGGATTCAGCCGAATGAACGTCCCGCTCTCGACCATCTCTTCGCACAGCTGGTCGTATTCCTTTTGCGAGCCGTCGCACCAGTGAACCTGCTCCGGCTTGCACAACTCGGTCATCTGCTCGACCCACGCGACAAGCTTCTTGTTCTTGACGGCGGGGGGCGGTGAAACCGTGGTGGCGGACATCAAACTCTCCTTCTTGAATCTGCGAGGCGGTTACCGGGCGCCTGGTTCGCGGAGACAAACCACGAACGTTAATCAGGCTCAGCAAGCAACCGAGCGGTCGGGGGGCCCGCGCTCGCCGTGAATCGGTTCGGCGGCGAGGCGAGCGGCGGCGAATCTGCGGGAGTTCGCGAACGATGGGTCCGCGGCATGCAACCCGCCCCCTCCGATAGCAACGTCCGTGCCAATCGTCGCGGAACCGCTGAGGCCTACGTTCTTAGCACGGTACAGAGAGTACCATAACTGAATGCCGGGCGGGGAGTGTGCCCTTCCGCTCACTGTGCGGGGCGTACCGAAATCGGCAACACCAATCAGCGACCTCACACTCGCCCGCAGCACGAGCGATGCGTGCAAGCAAAACCCGCGACGAAAACTACTCGACCGCAGTTGCCGGTTCGGCGGCGCCGCCGGCGCGCAATTCGGGCGGCGCAGGTTGCTCTGGCGGCGGATCGGCGGGCGGTGTTTCCGGCATGGCAGCCGCGGCGGGCAGGGCTGGCGGGGCCGCAGCAGGCGCCTCAGCCGCAGCGGGTTCGGCGGTCTCGGGCTCGGGTTCCGGTTCCGGCGGCCGCCAGCCGCTGTCAACCACCAGGTACCCTGCCCAAAAGAAGGGATGCGAGGCCGTGATCTCCGCGACCTTCTTGCCCTGCTTCACGCGCATTTCCGCCACGGGATCCACGGGGCTTTCCATGGCCAACTGCACGCTGCGCTGCCAGGCGGCCGCAGCCGCGGCGTGGGGAGCCTCCTGTAGAAAGTCGTGCGTCAATTGCAACGTTGATTGCCCCCCCACGCGCCACCTTGAAAGCAGCATCGTCTCGGCTCCTGCGGCCATCAGTGCACAGCTTGCATCGAACAATTCGTCGCCAGGGCCGACTGCGCCCTTGCGACGCGAACCGCGACCGCCCGCCTCGGCCAGCGTGTGCATCCCCGGGATGGCAATGCGCTGCGGTCCGGCGCCGGCGAGCAGCAGCCAGTCGCCCAAGGAGCCGCGGCGATCGCCGGGCAGGGGAGCAGGGTTCCAACCGAACGCGCCCTGAGTTGTGTTTGCATCGACGTCGTCCAACACAACCAGTCCGTCCAGGGCGCCCGCCGCCAAGGCCGCGGGGGCGCCGAGGCGATCGTCCAGCACCATCGGGTTCTCCACGGCGTCTTCCACCAACATGGCGGCGGCAGCACGGTCCTCCGCATCGTCGCCGGGGGGAAGATCGCCGACAATCACGCCTGTGCGCCGAACGCGGCGCCAAGGTCCGCGATGTCGAAACGCCAATCCCAGCGTGGGGGCGTACCGCACCTTCGCGAACGAGGCCAATGGCGCGGCGCGGTCTTCGCCTTCAATCCACAACGCCTCGAAAGGCACGTACCAGGTCACGCCGTCGGGAATGATGACCAGTTCCTTCAATTGCTGCGGCGCCAACGACGACCCGCCAAATAACGCCTTGAACAGCCGCTGGCTCGATACGTGCCACTCGTCGTCGGCCAACTGGTCGGTGGTCATTTCGCGGTGGGCGTCGTAATTGCCGATATCGCGGAGGAATTGCGTGACCACGCCGCCGACGCGATTCGACGGCCCGCAGTCCCATTGGGTCGATGCCTGTGCGGTCAGCAGCATTCCCAACAGCCCCGTGGGCGTGTCGTGAAACACCAGCACGGCCTCGCCGGGAAGAAGCCGCTGCTGCACGTCGTCGATGGCCGCCCGCGGCGGAAAGGCGTAGTCGGCCGGCAGGCGATCAAGCGCCGCGCTGGCCAGCCGCGTTTCGCGCACGCCAACGGCTTGGTTGTATTCTTTCCACAGGCGAGCCAGGTCGCGCCGCCCCTCGTCGTCCAGCGCCGGGGTCCACGTTCGCAGAATCTCTTCGCGCACCGTGGCCTCGGCCGTCACCGCCTCGCCGAGCTCAGGGACGCGGACCAACAGGTCGCGGCGGGCTTGAATCTCCGTCGGACTGAGCATCGATTCGGGAGTCGCCACGGCCGTGCGAACCGCGGCCAACCGACCGCCCCAGGGAAGCTGCTGGTGAAAGCGCCGTCGCTTCGCCAAATCGGCCACGGCGATTGTCGCCGCCACGTTGTTGCGTTCCAAGGTCGCCGTCAGCCAGCGGTCGAAGGCTGGCTGATTGGGCGTCTTCATGTACGCCAGTGAATCGAGCAAGTCGAGCGCCAGGTCCGCGGCCGAGGGATCGCGCAGCAGTTGCTCGTAAACCTCCAACGCCGAACGTGAATTGAGCGTCTGATCGTCAAACATCCCATTCGCGTAGGCAATCTGGAAATTGTGGAGCGACACGCCCGCTTGGGCGGCCAACACTTTGGCGATCAGCGCAAAGGCCGAGTCGCGTCCGGCGGCGAACTGCAATTTCGCGTCGAGAAAGCCGGCGACGATGCCTAGCAGACCGTTGCGGGCATCGCGCAACCGCGACTGCGCATCCTTCAACGCCGCGGTGGCGCCGGCCAAGTCGCCCACCGCGAGCAGCTCGTCGACGGTTGCTAAGCGAATTCGCGAGTATACATGGTCGAAGCGTTCGCGGCGGGCCCAGGCCGCGGCGGCGTCCCACGCCGGATTGACCTGCGTCACCCCGGCGCCCATCCGGTTGCGCGCCGCCAAACGGAGCGCCTCGTCGACGATGCGGACGTCTTCGAATTGATACGCTGAGAAACTCGCCTCGGCGAGCAATCGATCGGCGGACGCCGCATCGCCCGCCTCCATGGCCAGACGGCCTTCTTCCAGCAGCGCCACCGACGTGAGCGGGTGGTCGAATTGTCCGGCGATCAGGAGCCCGCGCTCCAGATACTTGAGCGCTTCCTCGGTGTTGCCGACGCCAGCCAACGCCACGCCGCGCTGCACGTCGATCCAGGCGTTGGACCAATGATTGGGCGGGGCCCCGCGCTGGGTAAATGTGCGCACCAAGTCGTTCGAGATCTTGTCGTACTTCGCCAGGGGACCGAGGATTTCGTTCCGCCGACGGATGGCCAGCGCCGAAGCCTGCACGACCTCCACAACGTTAAGCTGCCAGAACTGCGCCTGCTGGACCACCCCCCCTCGCGCCGCCACGGCGCTATTGTCGATCTGCCCCTGGCTGTAGAGCATGCTGCTGGAAAAGGACCCCGGCACGCCGCCGCGACCGCTCACGCCCCACGGGGCGAGTCGGCGGCTGACGCGCGCATCGGGACGCAGCGCATTGTCGAATTGAATGCGCAACATCCAAGTCGGGTTCTGCAGAATGAGGTTGCAGGCCTGATCGAATTGCTGCAGCGCCGTATCTATCCGTCCAGCTTGGTAGTACGCTTCGCCGAGCATGGCGAAGTAGCAGATCGAATCGACGAACCGGGCGTTGACCGTCTTGATTCCCCCCGTGGACTCAAGTTGGAGCCGGCGAATCGCGTCGGCGTAATCGCCCTGGTACAGCTGCTCGATGCCGAGGTAGTAGCCCTGGCTGGGCACGGTGTCGGCGGCAAATCTCCCTTGGCCCAAAGTCTGCCCCGCGGCCTGACTTGCCGCGAGACCGGCTCCCGCGACGACGGCGCAGGCGAGCACGATGCGCGCACGGCGATTTCTGGAAATTGCTAGCATGACAAGCGCCCTTCTGTTCCGAGGCGACGCGCCGGAAAAGACGTCCGGCGGACCCCAGATTGTACCATCTGCATGGGAATATTCGCGGCGAATGGCAGCCGGAACGGACTGGTCGGGCGGGCGACCAGCCGGATAGCCGGCTCTCCCGATAGCGGCGCCAGCAGGACAGTTTGCCAGAGAAGTCAAAGTTTGCGGGTTGCGCGGTCGATAACGATTCTAACGCCAAAAACGCCATGCGGGCGATTCGGCGCCTAACGAATCATTTTTCCGGCACTCGACCCGCCACGCCGTTGGTCGATGCCGCGATCCCGACTTTTCCGTCAGGAGCCGTTGTTGTGAACACGACTTCGTCCGCTTCACGTCGTTGTCTGCCCCTCGCGGCGGCCGCCTTGCTGGCCGCGTGCTGCTTGGGCGTCACGGGCTGCCAGATTGACGCCGCCGGTCAAACGCTGCCCAGCCCTTATCACCTGACCGACGACGTGCAGTACTACGCTCCCGGGCCGGAGTTCAAACTGGCTCGCGAAGCGGCGGCGCTCAAGGAGATGAACGCCGAAAACATCAGCGAACCGCAGCGCTAAACGCCGCGGTCGCGACGGGCCCTGTTGCCGCCGTGCCGGCAACCATGCGCCCGCTCTCGCCGCCCCGAGTGGCGAGAATTGGCGATTGCACGCTCGCTTTGCAGCCAAGCTGCGCGCACACCGACCGTCCCCACACAAGTCATCGCCGCTCGCCGAATTGTTCGCGCCGCCAGGCGCTTGCGAATCGGCGGGGAGGGGGGGACGGCGCCTCGCGAGGCAGGCGTCTGAGGCGACGTTGACGCGGTTCACAATGAACTGTCGACAGCGCCTCAGGCGCCCTCGCCCGCAGGGGGTGCAGCGCCTTGCTCCGGCGCCGCTACTTTGTCGCAATTCCTGCGGCGGGCGAATTGGGTTTCTTGCCGACGGTCTCGTCGCCCCATTGCGACTTGAGCCACCGAGTGAGTCGCACGCCCTGCGATCGCAGCGCCAAGGGCGGATAATGCGTAACCCGGCTGTTGTACTCCACATGGGTGCGGAAGCGACGTTTAAAGTCGTAGTCGCCGACCCCCAAATCAATCGCCCGATCGCCGCGGTCGCAACTGTCGCGAATGACATTGGCGACCAACGCCCGGCCGAGACCTCGCACCGAGACGGTGCGATCGTACCCCGTGCGGAGGCCGGTCACGACGCCATCGTAGTGGTAATTGTAGGCAAACGCCGCCGGGCGACCGTTGACCCGCAGTACGGCCATGTCGACCATTCCTAGTCGCGCCGCCGATTCGTGACAATCGGCCAGAAAGTCGCGCACCGAGTCGTGGGTCATCGTGTTGCCGGTGGTGGATCGCCCTTGCCAACTGGCCGCGGCCACCTGCCGACACTCGTCGAACAGATCCCACCGCGGCTGGCCGTCGCCGCAAGCCGCGCTGGCGGGCCGGTGCCGAACGAACTCCACGTCGCCCAGACCTTCGACCACGCGCAGCTGCCGGCGAACTTCATGCCGCCACCGGCGGTCGCGTCCGGCGAGATACTCCGCCCAGGTCGCCGAAAGCCCGACGACGGAAGTGAATTCGTACGGGCTGAGTCGAGCCGGCAGCCCGGCCGCTCGCAGCGCCGCCGCCGACGCGGTGCGATCGACCGGGTCCGCATCGACCCAGCGCAATTCCAACAGGTCCCAGTCGCGAGGCGTCTCGGCCAGATGCCGCGCCGCGACGCGCATCGTGGCCGCCTGGTTCGGGCCAATGGGGCCATACCAGGCGCCCCAATCGGCCATGGGGTAGGTCAACACGCGGACGCGGGCAACGTGATAAGGCTCGCGTTGCACGCACAACGGCAGGATGCCGATGACTTCGCCGGCCGCGCGAACGATCAGAATGCGGTACCGCCGATCCGGGCCGGCGCAGTGCTTCCATTGCGTAACCAGCCAGTCGTAGGTGTGAAAAAAAGACGCCCGCGGCGTTCCCGGCAGCAGCGCGTTCCAGGCCAGCCGGTAATGTTGGAGGGCGTCGAGGTCGTTGATCTCGACCACGTCAGCCATGCGAAGCCACTCGTCAGTTGGCAATATCGCGGCCCGCATGGTTCTTTCCGATACGCGACTTTGTCACCGTCCCCAACGGCGGGGCAGACAAGAATCGTCCCTGAAAATGCGGGCAGGCCCGAACGGCCCGACCGCTCAAATTGCAAGGGACGTGCCGCGCGGCACTGACTCCCCTGCACAAACGTACTATGCTGCTGGAAACGCCGCGTGCTTCCCTCACGAACGCCCCGGGTTTTTTCCGCGTTGGAACGCTCGCGCGTCGCGATTTGGCAACACTCATCGAGATTGCCGGGGCGCGGCGTTGCCAAAACTCAACGTGACAACACAATTTCCATGTGAGAGTCCGCCGGAGCGCCCCAATCTTATGCCCACTGCAATCGACGCCGCCGCGCTGCGGGACACCATCGCCGCCATCCTGGGCAGCGGTTGGCAGTCAGTGCTCGTCGGCACGGGCGGGGGGAGCGGGGCGATGGCCGCGCTTTTGCAGACGCCAGGCGCCTCGCGCGTCGTGCTGGAGGCCGCGGTTCCCTATTGCGCAGCGGCGCTGACTGAGTGGCTCGCCGCTCCGCCGGAACAATCCTGCAGCTCGCCCACGGCGCGGGCGATGGCGATGGCCGCATGGCAACGAGCCCGCCGCCTGGCGCAGGAGGCGGAGCCGCAGAAGCTTGTGGGAATCGGCTGCACGGCAAGCCTCGCCAGCGACCGGCCGAAGCGGGGAGCGCACCGCATTCACGTCGCCGTGCAGACCGCGGACCGCACCAGCGTCGCGTCACTCGAACTGCCCAAGGGAGCCCGGTCGCGCCCCGAGGAAGAATCCGCGGCGACGGCGCTCGTACTCGACGAACTCGCCGTCGCCACAACTGGAGCCAAGCCCCGCCTTGCCAATCCGCTGCTCGTCGAGGGCGAAGCCGTGATGCGAGAGTCCGCAGCGGCTCCGCAAGCGGTCGCCGACGTGGTCTGCGGGCGCGCGGAGTTGGCGCTCTGCGATCATGGCACGTGGCTCGCAGCGCCTCGGGCGGCGAGCGAGCTGGCAAACAGCACGCTCTTTCCCGGCGCGTTCAATCCGCTGCACGAAGGCCACCGCCAGATGGCCAAACTCGCCGCGGCGCGCACGGGCGGCCGCGTCGTGTATGAAGTCGCCGTCGTCAATGTCGACAAGCCGCCGCTCGATTACCTGGCGATTGCCCAACGGGTCGCACAGTTCCCCGCTGCGGTCGTTGCGCTCACCCGTGCCGCGACGTTCGTCGAGAAGGCGCGGCTCTTTCCTGGCAGCTTGTTGGTCGTTGGCGCCGACACGATCCAGCGCATCGGCGAGCCGCGTTATTACGACCACGACCCGGCCGCTCGCAATGCCGCGATCGCCGAGATCGACCGTCTTGGCTGCCGATTTCTCGTCTTTGGGCGCGCGACGGACGGTCAATTTCTGGCGTTGGCTGATCTCAACCTTCCACCGGCGCTCGCCGCGCTGTGCCAAGAAGTCCCAGAGGCCGCGTTCCGCAGCGACGCGTCATCAACCGCGTTGCGACTAGAGTCGATGCCCCCAGGTCCAGGCGGATGATTGTTGACGCGACCCACCCAAATCTGCGGCGATCTGCGTTTATCCGCGGTTCCCTTGATCGTCGCTTGGGAGACGCCATCTCACGATCCGAGATGAAGCATCTTCAAATCAACCCGGCGGTGGTCGTCATGCCCAGCGGTTCGCGGCAGGTGAACGGTTCGCCATAGGCGACGCCAATCGACTTGCCCCAGTACGCCGCTTCGTCGCGCAGACGATCCAGGAACGTCGCCGGCGCGGTCGGTCGTCCTGTGATGAACTGGCTTTCGTAGGCGCGGATCGCAGCCAGTTTTTGCTCCCAGACGTCCGAGATATCGAGCACGAACGCGGGCTGCGGCGCCAGCTTCAGATGCACGCAGTAGTAGTTGTAGATTCGCTCGGGATGATGCGGCTCGCCCGGCAGGTCGGTCTTGCTAAGCTTGGCCCAAAACCGGGCGGCATCGACCAACTGCGTCGCCGCGACGTGGTCGGGGTGGGCGTCGACCCAATACGGCGCCAACAGCCACCGTGGTCGCTGCTGGCGGATCACGCCAGCAAGCTTGCCGCGAGCTTCAAGCGTCGGCTCCAACGCCCGGTTGGGAAGCCCCAGAATGTCGCGCCAGTCGAGTCCAAGGATGTCAGTGGCAACGGCCGTCTCGCGCTGCCGGATCTCGGGCGACCCGTGCGGCGTCGGCTCGCCGCTGGTCAAATCGAGCACGCCGACGCGTAGACCCTCGGCCTTCCATTTGAGAATGGCTCCGCCGGCGCCGAGCTCCGCGTCGTCGGGGTGGGGGGCGATGACCAGGATGTCGAGCATGGGGATTTACCGTGAAACTTCGTAGGGGACGGCGTTGCTGGCAAGTGGATTTGCTACGGGCGACGACTTAATCGCCGTCGCCGGGCGGCGGGGCTGGCTCTGCTTCGGGTTCAACAGCGGCCTCTTGCAGTTGCTGAATTTCAGCATCCTGCTCCGTCGTTTCGGCCGATTCCTGCTCGGCCTCGTCCCCCGCCGCGGATTGTTCGGCCGCCGCGCGCTGGTCAGCCAGCGTCTGCTGGATTCGTCGATAGATGCCCACCGGCGTGGGATCGTTTGGTTGCAACTGGGCCATTCGCTCGAGCGCAGACACCGCCTGCTTCCACCGCTGTTGCTTTTCGCATATCAGCGCCAGCGCCAACCAACTCTGATAGTCGTTGGGGCCCATTCGGCACGCCTCGACCAGCTCCTGGCGGGCTTCGTCCATTTCGCCGAGCAGATACAGCAGCATGCCGCGGCGGTAATGGGGGCTCGGCTCGCCCGGCAGCAATCCGGCGTCCCGTTTGAGCAACTCGGCCTCCTCGACGCGCCACTGGCGGGCCTCCTCGGGATTTTCGCCGGCAGCGTCCAGCAGTCGCGCCAATTCGCCGCGCGGGCCGGTCAGGTACGGCTCGCGCGCGATCGCCGCGCGCAGTTCTTCGATCGCCACGGGTAGCTGGTTTAAACGCAGCGCGAGCATCGCCAGATTCATGTGCGCGGTGGCGCGATCGAGATGCATCTCCTGGGCCGCGCGGAATTCCACGATTGCCTCGTCCAGCGCGGAGCGGAATTCGGTTTGCGCCAACTCGCCGGCGGCGTCGACCATGCGATTGGCGGCTGCAAGCCGCACCGAGCGAGTTTCGTCGCGCAACAGCGGCGAAATCTTCTGCACGAACCCCGCTCGGGTTTGTCCCCAGGGGTTCGCCGCCGCCTCGGCCGCGGGGTCATTGACCACAGCCGCCTCGGGAGGCGGGAGCGGCAGCCCGCGCACCGCCGCCGAGCGAACCAGCGGACTGTCGTCGTCGAGCGCCCGGTTGAGGACCTTCAGATTGTCGGCCGAAGGGAACTGAGCCAGCAACTCAACGGCCGTGGCCTGCACGATGGCCGGCATATCGCGGTTGGCGATGACCTTTTGCAGCAGGACGTCGGCCTCGGGGGCCCCCTCGCGGCCGGCGGCGATCGCCCGCGCCCAGCGGGGATCGTCGGGACGCTTGTCGCCGTACCACGTACGCACGACCTCGGCCGCCCACGCGGCGTCCTCGCCAGACTCCGTGTGACAGTCGTTGCAGGCATTGGGCGTGCCGACCGCTTCGCTGATATCGGGCCGCGGCACGCGAAAACTGTGATCGCGGCGGCCGTCGATGTTCATGTAATAACGCATCGGCATATGGCATGACACGCACAGGGTCTCCGGCGCCCCGTCCTCGGCGTTGACGTGCCGATGGTGGTTGGGGGTGTCGTATTTGCCCGGTTGATGGCACTGAGCGCACAACCGATTTCCCTCGTACTTGAATTTGAGCGAATGCGGATCGTGGCAATCCGAGCACCGCACGTCCTTGTGATACATCTTGCTCTGGACGAACGAGCCGTAGACGTACACCTCGTCCTGAATCTGCCCGTCGGCGTGGTACAGGCCCGGCTCGAGCAACGACGGCTCGAAGTAGTCGAAAAAGTCTTCGCCGGCGTGATAGTTCGGGTGAATCTGAGCGCGGCGCGAGTGGCACGGCGCGCAGGTTTCGACCTGATGGACGTTGCTGCCCGTCTTCAGCGGGTTGACCATCCCGTAACCAACGTTGCGGTCCCAGAACAGCGAACGCCCTTCGGCCAACTCAACATGCACGCTGCCAGGGCCGTGGCAGGTTTCGCAGCTGACGTCGATCTCCTCGTAGGTGGAGTGGTACGAGTCGGTGGCCAGATCGTAATTCATGTGATAGTCGGTCGTGTGGCACTCGGCGCACATCGTGTTCCAGTTCTGTCCCAATCCGGTCCAGTGCAGGGGATGACCCGGCTCAATCGGCTCGTCCCGCATGTCATCGGGGGTGACGAAGAACCATTCCTTGCGTTCGACGTCCCACGACTCGCGCAGCACTTGGACGCGGCCGTCCGGAAACTCCACCATGTATTGCTGCAGCGGCGTGATGCCGAACGTGAATTTGATCTCAAAGTCGCGGTACTCGCCGTCGGGCCCCTCGGTGTGGACCATGAACTTGTCGCCGTCGCGAAAAAACCGCGTCTCGACGCCAAAGCGACTGAACGTCGCGTCATTGAAATCACCCAGCACCGTCTCCTCGGTGGCCAGTTCCATCGCCCGATCGTGATGCGACCCCTGCCAGCGGGCGTACTCCGTCTGGTGGCATTTGATGCACGAGTCGCGCCCCACATAGGTGGCCGACTGCAGTACGGCGCGGGGTCGGGCGGAGTACCAATCGGCCGCCGCCCAGGCCCCCAGCAGGGCGAGCGCCGCGGCAAACACGATCAGCGAGCGGCGAACAAGCGTTGGGGCAAGCGACATGGCACAGCGCAGGACGGCGGAAGTGGAGAAGTCACCGGGCGTGGAGAGACGAAAGCTCAGCGGTCGCCCGCGACGCACGCCTCGCAGCGGTCCATTCTAGTGGATTGCGGGCCAAAGGCCACGCGCTGTCGGCGGAGGAGACGCCGGGAATCGCCGCTCGCGTCACGATCCGCGAATTCGTTACGGTCGATGGCTTTTGATGCCGGCGGCAGGGGAGGTATTATTGCAGCATGAACGCTCAGCACTCGCGGCTTGTCGGATTCTTGACCGTCACTTTCCTTGGCCTCGCCGCGGCGGCTCCCGCATACGCGGCCGACGCCACGGCTGATTTGCGCGTGCCGCCGGGCTACCAAATCGAAAAGGTCTACGCGCCGCCGCTGGCGGCGCAAGGTTCCTGGGTGGCGATGACGGTCGACGAACGCGGTCGGTTGATCGCCTCGGACCAAGACGGCGCCCTATATCGGCTGACCCCCGGCCCGCTGGGCGCCCCCGCGTCGCGCACCAAGGTCGAGAAGATCCCGCTAGAGATCGGCATGGCGCAGGGCCTCGCCTGCCTCGACGGGCAGCTGTATGTCATGGTCAACGGCCTGCGGGGGGCGATCAGCTCCGGTTTGTACCGGCTAAGCGACTCCACCGGCGACGACCAGTACGACCGCGTCGAGCAGTTGCGGGTGTGGCAGGGCGCCGGCGAGCACGGCCCGCACGCCGTGAAACCCGGCCCCAACGGCAAATCGCTGTACGTGCTGTGCGGCAACGCCACGCGGTTGCCAATGATGGACGGGACGCTCGTGCCGAATTTCTGGCGCGAGGACCGATTGCTGCCGGCGCTGTTCGCCAACCAGTTCGAAGCGGGGAATTTTGAAACCACCGGCGCTTGGGTTGCGCGGATCGATCTCGAATCCGAGGAGCTCACGCTGCACGCCACCGGCATGCGCAATCCTTACGACTTTGCGTTCAACGCCGACGGCGAATTGTTCACGTTCGACGCTGACAACGAAGACGACATGGGGATGCCGTGGTACCGACCAACGCGCGTGTGCCACCTGCCCAGCGGCGTCGACATGGGGTGGCGGGCGACCGACGGCAAGTGGCCGGACTATTACATCGACTCGTTACCGCCGGCCGTGGACGTGGGGCCGGGGTCGCCGACGGGGCTGGCGTTCGGCAATCAAACAAAGTTCCCCGCTCCCTACAACGAGGCGCTCTTCGCCGGCGATTGGGCGCTCGGCAAGATCTATGCGATTCACCTGCGGCCCGAGGGCGGCGGCTATGGCGGCACGTTTGAGCAATTCGCCTCAGGCGCTCCGTTGGCCGTGACCGCCCTGGCTGTGCGGCCACAGGATGGCGCCCTGTACGTGCTGGTCGGCGGACGCAAATCGGAGTCGGCCGTTTATCGCATCTACTGGAAGGGGGGAGCGCCGCACGGCGAAGCGACGGCCCCGCCGCTGCCCACTTCCGAGCAAGCTGCGACTGCCGCCGCCGCGCGTAGCGTGCGTCACGAACTGGAGACCTTCCACGCCGGGACCCACCCGGACGCCGTGCCCAAGCTGTGGCCGCATCTGGCGAGTCGCGACCCGGCGGTTCGCTCGGCGGCGCGGATTGCCCTGGAACACCAGCCCCTACAATCGTGGGGCGAGCAGGCTCTCAACGAACCCGATCCGCGACGACGAATCGCCGCCTTGGCGGCGCTCGCCCGCGTCAGCAACCCGGCGGTGGCCGACGTGTGGACCGAGTCGCTGTCGCAAGTGGCCTGGGAATCGTTGACGGCGGAAGATCAACTGGACTACGTGCGGGCGGCGCAGCTGGGCGTACTGCGGCTGGAACCCTCGCCCGCGGCGCGCCAGAAACTGCTGGCGAAACTCGACCCGCATTTCCCGGCGAACCGCCGCGAGTTGAACCAGGAGTTGGGCCCGCTGCTTACGCGACTCGAGGCGCCGGGGATCTTGCCGCGGCTGCTCGAAGTGCTTGCCGCGGCCACGACGTTTGGCGAAGGCGTCGATCCCGCGCGGTCGCTCAGCACGATCAGCACGGGGTGGACGTTGCCCCAGCGCCGGCAAATGCTCGCGTGGTTCGACAAGGCCGCGGGGCAAGCGACCGCCGGCAACTTCAAGTCGCTCACCGAGATTCGCGACCGGTTTATTGAGACGTTCACCAAGTCCGAGCAGACCGCATTGGAGCGCGAACTCGCGCTGCCCTTCGTGCAAAAGACCGCTGCGGTGGCCGTGGAACAGCGGCCGTTCGTACGCGAGTGGACGCTTGACCAGGCGATCGACGCGGTCGAGCAAGCGCCCGGCGAGCGCGACCGCGAGAACGGCAAGCGACTGTTCGCGGCGGCACAATGCTCGCAGTGCCACGCGGTGGCGGGCGCCGGGGCGGCGGTCGGACCCGATCTCACCGGCGTCGGCGGCCGGTTCTCGGTGAAGGATATTCTCAAGTCGATCGTCACGCCCAACGACACGATCTCCGACCAGTACCAGCAAACGCTATTCATCGTCAACGGCATGGCGATCGTCGGTCGGGTGAGCAATCTCAACGAAGGCAATCTGCTGGTCTCCACCGACATGCTCGACTCGAGCCGATACGTCAGCTTTCACCGCGACGACATCGAGGAACAACGCCCCTCGGAGGTGTCGGTCATGCCCTCGGGCTTGCTCAACACGCTCACGGCCGAGGAGATCGCGGATCTGGTGTACTACCTCCGCCACCCATGAATCTGCGACCATCGGTCGCGACTTTATGGATTTTGCGGATTGCGCTGAAGATTTCGGTCAGTGCGCGCCGATTCACTGCGGTGTATGGACCGTCCGCGTCGGCGGGCCGCTTATCTGCTCTTCGCGCACAACGTCATGCTCGACTTCTTGCTGCGGCCGCTGCGTCTGATGGCCCAATCGCTCATCGGCGACGATTCGCCGCGGCGGGTGGCCTGGGGGTTTGCACTGGGAATGCTGGCGGGCATGCTCCCCAAGGGCAATCTGCTAGCGGTCGTGCTGGGGATGCTGCTGTTCGGCCTGCAGGTCAATAAATCGGCAGGGTTGCTGGCGGCAGGACTGTTCAGTCTGCTGGCGCCGCTGTGGGACGGCTTGGCCCATACGCTGGGCTCGGCAATGCTGGCCTCGCCGACGCTGCAGCCCTGGTTCGCCACGCTCTACCAGGCGCCTTTGGGGCGGTTCGTGGGGCTCACCAACACGGTGGTCTTGGGGCAAGCGGCCATTGGGCTGTACTGTCTCTACCCCGCTTATCTGGCCGCGTGGTGGGCGGCCGCGACGATTCGACCAAGGATTGCGAAATGGCTGCTGGGTTACCGAGTGATTCGCTGGCTGAAGGGGGCGGAGATCGGGGCCCAACTGGGGCTGCAGAGCTAGCGCCCCCGTCCCCGCCCGCCGCCGACAAGCCCGCCAAGAAACGCAAGAAGCAAGGCCTCGTCCGCTGGAGCTACGTGCTGCCGCGGCTCTGCCTGCTGATCGCGCTGGTGACGACCTGCCGGCTCTGCCTCGACGGGGCGGTGAAATGGGCCATCACCTCGGGCGGTGAAGCGGCCCTGGGCGCCAAGGTCGAAATCGCGAACCTCGACACGGCCCTGCTGCGCGGCGAGTTGACCATCCGCGACTTCGCGGCCGCCAATCCGTCCGCGCCGATGCGCAACCTCATTGCCGCGTCGGAAGCCAACCTGATGATCGACGTCGGCGAACTCTGCCGCGGTCGCCTGCTGGTCACCGGCGGCGCGGTCCGCGGGATCGAATTCGACGGCCAGCGCACCGAGTCGGGCGCGCTGCCCGCGACTGACGATTCGCCAGACGCCCCGGGCCCGTCGGTGTTCGACCCGCTGGTCGCCGCGGCGGAAGAGAAGGGCGCCGCTTGGCTGGACGACGTGACCGGTCGCCTGGAGACCGATCTGGAGTCGCAGTTGCAGACGCCGCGCGTCGCCCAGGAACTGCAAGACCGCTGGCCGCAGGAGTACGACGCCATGCGGGCCGCGATTGACGACATCCAAACTCGCGGCAAGCAGATCGAAACCGAATTCAAGGAAGCGAAGAAGAATCCGCTGCGTAACGCGGCGAAGTTCCAAACGCTGGCCGGCGACGTGACAACGTTGGAGCAGCGGGTGCAGGCGCTGCAGGCGCGGCTGGCCGCGCTGCCGCAGCAGGCGGACGCCGATCGCCAAGCGATTGACGCGGCCCGCAAGCACGACCAAGAGTTTGTGCGTCAGACGCTGCAGTTCAAGGACCTCGACGGCGACCAGCTCTCCCGTTATCTGCTGGGTGAAGAAACCTACGGTTACGTCTCTACGACGCTCGCCTGGGTTCAGCGCGCCCGCGAACTCGTGCCGAGCAAGAAACCGCATGCCAAGCCCCCCAAGGGTCGCGGCGTGGAGGTGAAGTTCGTCGACACGCCCCGTCCCACGGTGCTGGTGAAGCGAATGGAGTTGTTTGGCAACGCTCGGCTCCGTGGACAACCGCTGGAACTGGCGGGGCTGCTGACCGACGCGGCCAGTCAGCCGCAATTCCACAGCGAGCCGATGCGGTTGGAACTGGCCGGCGCCGGGGCGCTCGCCTGCACGCTGCAAGTCACGTGCGACCGCCGCACCGACGAGGCGACCGACACGCTGCAGTTCGATTGTCCCGAGTTGCCGCTGCGCGGGCGCACGCTCGGCAAGGCGGAAAAGCTGGCGGTCACCGTGGCGCCGGGCGCCGCGTCTCTCACAGCTCACCTGCAACTGGTGGGCGACGAAATTGTCGGCACGATCGAGTACGCGCAACCCTCGACGCAGCTCACCGCATCGGCCGCCGCGGTGCGCGACGCCCGGCTGACCGACGCGCTCAACAAGTCGCTGGCGTCGCTGCAACGGGTCCAGGCCACGGTCGCCGTCACCGGCAACGTGCAGCGGCCCGACGTGAAACTGACCTCCAACCTCGGCCCGGATCTGGCCGCGGGATTCAACCAGGCGTTCCGCGCTTATCTGACCGAAAAGACCGATCGGTTGGTTGCGAAAGCGCAAGCGAAGGTCGACGAGCAGGTAGCCCGGCTCGATGCAAAGCGGCAGGCTGCGCAGCAGGAACTGCTGGGGAAACTGGGCGAGCATCAACAGCTGCTCGCGCAACTGGGTTCGCTGACCGGCGGCCAGTTGCCGGCTGGGGTTCAACTGCCCGGCGGGGTCGTGCTGCCGGCCAACGTCGCCGAATCCGCCGCCGGCGTGCAGAACAAGGCCGCCGCGGCCGCAGCCGCCAAGCTGGGCGAACTGCAGGGCAAGTTTAAGCGGTAGCCGCCTGTTGAAATTGGGGACAGGCACGCTCGCCCAATGGGCAAATTCCTGGCTCTCGCGACGACGCTCCACGAGCCAGTCCCCATTTCCAACAGGCTCCCCAGTGCCCGGGCCGGCGCGTTGCGGGATGGTCAACACACCGCGGCGCTACTATTGTGGAGCACTCTGCCCGCTCCTTTTGTTCCCCACGACTCGCCGTGAATCTCAACGACCGCGCCGCCGCTGTTTGTCGCTCGCTGTTGGCCGACACTGCGCGGCTCCGCGTCGAAATCTCCATGCTGCCCAGCGGCACGCGGATCGTCGACTGCGGGGTCGCTGCCATCGGCGGATTGGAGGCGGGGCTGATGTTGGCCCGTGTCTGCCTGGCCGATTTGGGTCGCGTGGAAATTGAGCCGCTCGCCCACAACGGCAGCGTGCGACCCGCGATCGTCGTGCAAACCGATCACCCGCGGCTGGCATGCATGGCATCGCAGTACGCCGGCTGGGTAGTGAAGGGCGAGAAATACTTCGCGATGGGTTCGGGCCCGATGCGCGCCGCGGCGGCGCGGGAGCCGCTATTCGAACAGCTCGGTTACCGCGAGTCGCCCGCTGAGTGCGTCGGCGTGCTGGAGACGGCCCGGCTGCCAACCGACGAGGTGGCGACGACCCTGGCGGAAAAATGCGGCGTCGCCGCCGACCGCCTCACGCTGTTGGTCGCGCCGACGCGGAGCCTGGCCGGCACGGTGCAGGTGGCGGCGCGCAGCGTCGAGACGGCGCTGCACAAACTCCACGAGCTGGGCTTCGATCTCACGGCCCTGGTCAGCGGCTGGGGCTCAGCCCCGCTGCCGCCGCCGGCGACAGACGACCTCGCCGCCATCGGCCGCACCAACGACGCCATTCTCTATGGCGGATCCGTAGTGTTGTACGCGCGCGGCGAGGACGACGCCCTCGCGGCGATCGTCGCCGAACTTCCCAGCAGCGCGTCGCGCGACTACGGCCGACCGTTTGCCGAAGTGCTCGCCGCGTACAACGGCGACTTCTATCAGGTCGACCCGCTGCTGTTTAGCCCCGCGGTGGTCACGTTGGTCAACCTCGCCACGGGCAACTCGTTTCGCGCCGGCGAAATGAACGACGAAGTGCTTGCGCTCTCGTTCGGCGAACTATCATGAACGTCGCGGTTTTTGCGTCGCCCGCCAGCTGGCACTTCCGCGATTTGGTGCGCGCCGCTGGCGGTGCGCATCAGCTCGTCGCGGTCGACTACGAGAACCTCTCGGCCACCGTCGGCGCCGCGGGCGACGAGGTTCGTTGCGGCGACACGGTGCTCACCGAATGCGACGCCGCGCTGGTCCGCTCAATGCCGCCCGGCGGACTGGAGCCGGTTGTCTTTCGCATGAACGCGTTGGCGCGACTGGACGCGGCGGGCGTACCGGTGATCAATCCGCCGCGGGCGATTGAGGCGGCGATCGACAAGTATCTCACCACCGCGCGGCTGGCCGCCGCCGGCCTGACCGTCCCCGCCACCGCCGCCTGTCAGCGAATCGACGACGCCCTGGAGGCGTTCGATCGTTTGGGGGGCGATGTCGTCGTCAAACCCCTCTTCGGCGGCGAAGGCCGCGGGTTGGTCCGCATCACCGATCGCGTGCTGGCCGCGCGAGCATTCGCCTCGCTGACGCGATTCGGGTCGGTCGTCTACCTCCAGAAGTTCGTCCCGCACGATGGTCGCGACTGGCGGCTGTTGGTCGTCGGCGACGACGTGTGGGGCATGCAGCGTCGCAACCCCGACGACTGGCGCACCAACATCAGCTGCGGCGGCGTGGGCGAGCCGTTGGAGGCGACGCCCGCGCTGGCCGACCTCGCACGCCGGGCTGCCGCCGCGGTGGGGGCCAGCGTCGCGGGGGTCGACTTTCTGCCGGGCAGCGACGGCGAACTCTACGCATTGGAGGTGAACGCCTCGCCCGGCTGGCGGGCGCTGGCCGAGGTGACCGGCGTCGACGTGGCGGCTCGCGTGCTCGATCATGTGGAACGTGCGGCACGGTCGGCTTGCAGCTGAGCCGCTGACGGCGAGAATGGCCGCATGCCCGCTGCCGCCCCCGAAGCCTCCGATCGCCTTCACCGCACCAATGTCGCCGATCGGCTGTCAGCGATCGCGCGGCGGATGCCCGACGGAGTGGCCGTCGCTTGCCCAGGGCGCGGCGATGTGGCCGGCCGGCGCGAGTACGCCACCTGCACGTTTCGCCAGTTGGACGACGACGCCACGGCGCTCGCCCGCGGACTGGTGGACCTGGGCGTCGCGCCGGGGACGCGGCTCGTGCTGCTGGTGCGGCCGGGGATCGAGTTCGTGAAACTGGTGTTCGCCCTGCTGCGCGCCGGCGCCACGACCGTGCTGGTCGACCCGGGAATGGGCCGACAACATCTGCTCGACTGTCTCGCGGCAACCGAGCCGGCGGGGTTTGTCGCCGTCAGCGCGGCGCAGGCGGTGCGCTGTCTTTACCGCCGCCGGTTTCCCAGCGCCGAGCTCAACGTGACCGTCGGCCGTCGCTGGTTCTGGGGCGGCGTCACTTATCGCTCGCTGCTGCTTCGCGGAAAAAGCAGCGCCGCGACGCTGCCGACGACGGTGGCCGACGACCCGGCGGCGACGATCTTCACTTCCGGCAGCACGGGTCCGCCCAAGGGCGTGCTCTACACGCACGGCATGTTCGAGGCCCAGGTGCATGACATTGCTGATCGCTACGCGTTGCACCCCGGCGGGGCCGACCTGGCCTGCTTCCCGCTGTTCGGGCTGTTCAATTCGGCGATGGGCGTGACGACCGTATTTCCTGACATGGACTTCTCTCGCCCCGCCGCCGCCTCACCCAACAAGCTGCTCGCCGCCGCCAGCGACTGGCAGGTGACCCAAGCGTTCGCTTCGCCCGCGGTGTGGGACAAGTTGAGCCGTCATCTCGAAGCGACCGGCGAGCGGATCGGCACGCTCCGCAAGGTGTTCTCCTGCGGCGCCCCCGTGCCCGCGGCCGTCCTGCGACGGACGCTCGAGTGCGTCGCGGCCGAGGCGCAGATGCACACCCCCTACGGCGCC
>JAGQOU010000085.1 GCA_020427145.1 Planctomycetales bacterium
CTGAAGGGGCGCGCCCAAACAAAAACAGGCGCGCCCTTTCAGGGCTTCCGGCGACTGTGGCTCCAGCATTCCCAGGGCTTCGCCCTGGGCTGTCGTAGGATCGGCCCTTCAGGCCGCACCCCCGCTTGGTTTGCATCGCGACGATGGCGCAAGGCGTCGTCGCGGGGAAATGCCTCGCACCAGGAACTCGGCGTTTGACGCGCGCCGCTAATACAACCCGTGCAACGGCCCGCCCGGCGCCGCGAGTTCTTCCACGCGGCGCACCGTGGCCGGGTCTTCCTCCAGCAGCGGGGCGTGGTGCGGTTTCACGCGGGCGTCGATCACCAGCGCGCCGCGGCAGCCCCAGTGCTTCTCGCTGACGAAGGAGTCGATGCCCCACAGATCGTCCGCCGGGTTGGCCCGGGTGAATACGGCCCACAGGAAATTGCGCAGCGACTCGCTGACGAACTGGCTGTCGTCGACCACCAGCACGATGCGGAATTGGTTGATTGCGTCACTGGCCGAAAACGCGTCGCAAAACTGCCGCAGCGGCGCGGCGACTTGTTCGCGCGACTTGGCACGGGCGCCGATCAACTCGTCGTAGTCAAACGAGGGCGCCGGGCAACGCGGGCCCTCGACCGCCAGTATGCCGGGCATCGCCACGCGCGGATTGGCGAAACCCTCCGGCAGCCGCAGATCGCCGGGCACGGCGCTGGCCAACTCGAACCGCGGCGGCCCGGCGGCGGCGATCACCACCTTCGACCCGGCGTTGAGCCCCGCTCCCGAATAGTCCAGCGTGTCGATCGTCCCGTGCGTGTGGAAGTGCAGGTCGCGCGTCCAGTCGGCGCGGCGTAGCACGTGTGCAAAGAACGCCGTTTCGTCGTGCAGGTCCAACTGGGGATCGTCGCCGCGATTGGCGATTAGCAGGAACTTGGCGAGCGAAAGCTGCCCCTGCCCCAGGATGGCGCACGCTTGGGTGAGCAACTCTTGCGGCGCCGGGCGGTCGAGAAACGGCATGTACCGTTCGCTTCCCAATGCCAACAGCAACGGATGCACTCCCGCCGCGTCGACCGCGTGGACGCCATGCACGCCGGGCAGGACCGTGGGAATCAGCGGCCCGGTCAGCTCATGAATCAGCCGCCCGAACAACGTGTCCTCTTGCGGCGGGCGGCCAACCACGGTGAATGGCCAGATGGCGTCGCGCCGAACGTACACCCGCTGGACCTTCATCACCGGGAACGGGTGCTCCAGGCTGTAGTAGCCCAGGTGATCGCCGAAGGGGCCCTCCGGCAGCAACCGGTCGGGGTCGACCGTGCCGCAGATGCAGAAGTCGCTGTCGGCGTGAATCGCGATCCCCCCCGGGCGGCGAATCATTCGCGTCCGGCGACCGTTGAGCGCTCCGGCGAATCCCAACTCGCTCATCCCCTCGGGCAACGGCATCACCGCCGCCACCGACATGGCGGGAGGTCCGCCGACGTGGACGTTCACCTGCAGCGGCTTGCCGGCTTCGATCGCCGCGGCATGATGCACGCCAATGCTGCGATGGATTTGATAGTGCAGGCCGACTTCGCTGGCCGGGTAGTATTGGTTCCCCGCGAGTTGCACGCGGTACATGCCCAGGTTCGAGCTGCGCAGTCCCGGCGACCGTACGTCTTCGGTGTAGACCACCGGCAGCGTCACGAACGGTCCGCCGTCGCGGGGCCAACTCACCAGCGGCGGCAATTCGCCGAGCGCCACTTCCTGATCCAGGATCGGGCCGCTGCGCACGTAGCGCGGCAGCATGGTCAGGGCGTCCAGCGGCGCCTTCCAATACCGCCACGGCGCCCGCAGCGCTGCCTGCGGCGCAGCCTTGAGTTGGACCAGTCGCTCGACCCCGGCCAGGGCGTCGCGAAACATCAGCCGCGTTCGTTCCCACGTGCCGAACAGGTTGCTGGCCATCGGGAACCGACAGCCCGTGACGTTTGTGAACAGCAGAGCAGGCCCGCCGGCGGCGAAGACCCGGCGATGGATCGCAGCCGCTTCCAGCCGGGCGTCAATGGGCGCGTCGATCGTGCGCAACTGCCCGTGCCGGTCCAGGTCGTCGAGACATTCGCGAAGGCTGCGGTAACCCATAACGCTGCGGGCGGGGGAGGTTCTGCGGGAGGTGAAGCTACCAAGCTTACCGCCCGCGGAACCGCGACGTAACGTGGCGCCCGCGGCTGCGGCGGGCCCACCGAGTTTTCAGAGAGCGTTGCCGCTCCGCTGGCAGCCGCCCGCAGGGTCGCCCAGGGGTGCTGTGAAAAGGCCCTACGGGACGCAATAGCCCTACAATCGGCCTGGCTGGGGACCATCGGCGGTCGCCGGGCGCCTCAAACCTAGTGCTGGCCGCAAGGAAAACTTAGAATAGCGAGGCTGCGCCAATCGAGGGCGACAGCGGTCGTCGCGTGACGCCCCCGCCAATCTTCCAGACTTTCCGACTTTCATCGAGCCGCGACCTGCGCGGAGGACTGCCGACGATGCCGCAACACGACGCCGACGATCGCCTGCCCGAGATCGCCCTGGTGGGGGATTTGACCGACAACGAGGCCGAACTCACCGAGCGATTGCTCGATGTCGAGCCTGGCGGCGAGTGCATCATCTACTTCGACTCGCCCGGGGGCAGCCCCTATTGTGCGATGTCGTTGATGACGCTGATTCGGCTGCGCGGTCTGCGGGCTACCGGCATCGTCACGGGGGAGTGTTCCTCCGCCGCGTTGTGGCCGTTCGCCGCCTGCCAGCGGCGGCTGGTCACGCCCTGCAGCGTCATGCTCTTCCACCCCATGCGGTGGCAAAGCGAAGAAAACGTCGGACTGGCCGAGGCGGCCGAATGGGCGCGCCACTTTGGCTCGCTCGAAAAGGAAATGGACGCCCTGCTGGCCGACCTGTTTGGGGCCAGCTTCGAGTCGGTCGACAATTGGATCAATCCGGGGCGGTATGTGTCCGGTCCGGAATTGGCGAAAGCAGGGTTGGCCGAGTTGGTCAGCTTCGATCAACTGAGCACGGTGATGGCTTCCATCCGGCCCTCGGCCAACGGCAAGCCCCGCAGCCGCCAAGCCGTGCGATCGGCCGACTGAGCGCCGGCTTGCGGATTTCTCCACCGCCGCGAGTTCCTGCCGGGTTGTACCGCCTCGGGGGATTGTCCGCCTCGTGGCAGCCTCGTGCAGCCGTGCGTCAAGGTTTGCCTGACCGCCGACCGTTGACACCCTTTCGGGGTCCGCCTACCGTGAATAAGGCGTCGCATTCACATGCGAAGCCGATTTTGGCGCCCCCTGCCCTCGTCTGCCTCCTGCGAGCGATTTCCGATGCTGCGAACTTGGTTGCCCGCGATTATCGCCGGCGTGTTGCTGGTCTCGCTCTCCGGCTGGGAAGCCGTCATTTCCGATCGTTTCCGCGGCTCAGGGATTTCGCCTGAGGTCGTGGCCGAGCGATTTGCCAAGATCCCGATGGATATCCCCGGCACGGCCTGGGTCGGCGAGAATCAGAAAGTTTCTGAGGAGATTCTGCAGGTCGCGGGCGCTGTGAATCACATCAACCGCACCTATACCAATGGCGATACAGGCGAGCGAGTCGACGTATGGCTGATTTGCGGGCATGCCCGCGACGTTTGCCGACACACGCCCAACATCTGTTACCTCAGCCAGGGCTTCCGGCAGCGGGCTTCGCAAATGAAGCACGAGATTATCGCCCCCGGTGAAAAACCTGCTGAGTTCTACACGGCGGTCTTTTCCCGAGAGACGGGCGGCGAGCACGCCGTGCGCGTCTTCTGGTCATGGAATGGAAACGACGCAGAGCGCGGGCATACCACGTGGGAGGCGCCCGACAATCAACGGCGCACCTTCGGCAACAATACGGCGCTCTACAAGCTGTATTTCACGGCGCCGTACAGCGAAGACCAGGAGGACGACGCCAACGACAGCCTCGCGGTCGACTTTGCCAAGTTGATGCTGCCGGAAATCAACAAGGCGCTGTTCCCTGAAACGGAGACGCCCGCGGACGCCGGCGTCGAGGCGGACGCGTCGGACGCGTCCGATGACGCCGGGGCTTAGTCCGTCGGCCGACGACCCGCGCGGCGAGTGGCGCCAGTCGTGCTCTGCGCCCTTAGCGCCCAGCCAGCACCGCCGCCAGGATGATGGCTCCCAGCAGGAGTGCGGCCACGAGAATACGCGCGGGCGAGATGCCCTCGTGAGGCTCTTCCAGCGGCGGCATGTCTTGGGTCAACGCGCCCAAGTCGGGCCCGAATTCGTCGACCAAGTGCTCCTTGATCGCCCCCTGCACGGCCCGCGCATTGAACGGCCGGCCCTGGGGGTCCTTCTGCAGCAACTGCATCACCAGTTGCTCAAGCCACGTCGGGCACTCGATGCCCTGGTCCCGGATTCCCGGGGGTTCCTTGTGGAGGTGTTGATCCCAAATCTGCGCGAAATTGGCCCCGACAAACGGCGGCTTTCCCGTCAGCATCTCGTACATCACGCACCCCAGCGAGTACAGATCCGCCTTGCCGGTGATCGCCGAGTCGGCGCAGATCTGCTCGGGCGACATGTAGGCGTAGGTGCCCACCGTGATTCCGTCGGCCGTAATGTCGGCATCGTACGTATCGCGTGCGATGCCAAAGTCGCCGAGTATCAGTCGCCCGTCGCCGGCAAAGAACAAATTGCTGGGCTTGAGATCGCGGTGAATGATGCCGTGATTGTGGGCATGCTGCAGCGCTGAGGCGATCTGGGCGCCGAACGCCGCTGCTTGCGGCCACTTCAGCGGGCCGTACTGTTGCAGGCGGTCCTTCAGTGAACCGTGGTCCAACAACTGCATGGCGTAGAAGAACTGCCCGTCCATCAGTCCGCCGCCGTAGTGTTGGACGATGTGCGGATGCTTCAGCCGCTCCATGATCTGGATTTCGCGCTGAAAGCGATCAACGATATTCTGATCGTGGGCGATCGACGGGTGGAGCAGTTTGACCGCCACCGGGAAGTCGAGATCTGGGCTCTCAGCGCGATACACTGCTCCGACCGTGCCCGTGCCGAGCGGTTCTTTCAGCTGGAACGTCGCCTTGGTGGGGATGAACTTCAGCCGCCGGGCGTCGTTTTTGGGGAACGGCAGGTCCATCGGGCGTACGCAGCGCAGGCAACGAGATCGAGAATAGGGTTGAACGGCGAAAATGCCGGGCCGAGGCAGCCAAAACAGACGCGGTTGTGTTCATGCCCATGGTAGCAGCACGACCTGCTCGGCGACTGAGCAATCTCCCGCACGCCAAGCGGGGGCCGCGACCATCGACTTGATCGTTACTGATTATCCGACAAACAGTTACGGCGGGCCATCCCGATTTCTGGCGAATTGGCGCAATAGTTGCTTCTAACCGCTCGGGCCCAAAATATGGCGGCTTAGACGCCTTGCCGTAAATTGGGTCTGATGCCTCAGGCGGAGCATCCCTTCTTTTTCCCATCCCGTGAACCGCGTCCCGTCGGACGCTGGTTTTCTGGCGGATTGGAGCGGAAAGGGTCTTCGCGTACGTCGCGGCCCGCCGCCTCTTGGGTGTGGCCGCTCGTTTTCACGAGGCGACCGACCCTCCCCTTCCGTTGTCCCAGGAGCTCCCCGACACATTCTTCCCCACCCTCGGCAGGCGGCGATCCCAAGATTTTCGCAGCACGCCGCTGCGACTGCTAGGCGAACCGCCGACGCGGCCCTACGATATGGGTCTGTCTGCGGCAGCTCGACGCGTCCCCTACGGGACGCGCGATGGTTCTCCCGCCTAGCGATCGTCCCGGTCGCCTGCTGCCGGCCCCCCCCGACATTCGCCCGCGACTCGAGTGCGGAAAACCGTTCCGCATCCCGGTTGGCGAGGCGTTTACATATCACGATTGGCGGCACTCTCGTGGTTCGTGCTCTCAGCACACCCCTCGCGACTCCGCCCCCGGGCAAGGACGCATCTGTTTCAAAGTCTCCGCTCTCATAGCATCCTTAGGAGCAATTCCCAGACATGGCTTACAAACTTGAGTATCTCTGGCTCGACGGTTACACCCCCGAGCCCAATCTGCGCAGCAAGACCAAGGTCGTCGACTGCGAGCCGGCGAGCCACGAAGACTGCCCCATGTGGTCGTTTGACGGCAGCAGCACCGAGCAGGCCGAGGGCCACTCGTCCGACTGCCTGCTCAAGCCGGTTCGCATCGTTCGCGACCCGCAACGCGAGAACGCGTCGTTGGTGATGTGCGAAGTGCTGTCGGCCGACGGCTCGGTGCATCCCTCCAACATTCGCGGCACGTTCGAAGACGACGACGATTTGTGGCTCGGTTTCGAGCAAGAGTACACGCTGATGAAGGACGGCGCGCCGCTGGGCTTCCCCAAGGACGGTTATCCCGGTCCGCAGGGGCCGTACTACTGCTCGGTGGGGAGCAAGAATTGCGTCGGCCGCGACCTGGTCGAAGAGCACCTGGACGCCTGCCTGGAAGCGGGCCTCAGCATCACCGGCATCAACGCCGAGGTGATGAAGGGTCAGTGGGAATACCAGTTGTTCGGCAAGGGCGCCAAGGCGGCCTGCGACGACGCCTGGATCGCCCGCTACCTGCTACAGCGGACCGCCGAGACGTTTGACGTGTTCGTCGAGTTCCATCCCAAGCCCGTCAAGGGCGACTGGAACGGCAGCGGCATGCACACCAACTTCTCGACCACCGAGATTCGCGAGAAGGGCGGCGAGGATCTGATCAAAGGCATCTGCGAGAAGTTCCGCGCCAACCACGAAGCCCACATCGCCCACTACGGCTCGGATAATAACCAGCGGTTGACCGGTTTGCACGAGACGCAGTCGATCGAGAAGTTCAGCTACGGCGTGAGCGATCGCGGCTCGTCGATCCGCATTCCGATCGGCACCGCCCAGAACGGCTGGAAGGGTTACCTGGAAGATCGTCGTCCCGCCTCGAACGCCGACCCCTACCGGGTCACCGCGCGGATCCTGGCTACGCTGCGGTCGTAAGCGAGCCGTAGGCACGCCGGGGGCGTCAACCCCCTGTGGGCGTCGACTCGACTGAGTGCTCAGGTAAATAGCGGACTGACGCCCGCTGCTTGCCGGTCCTCAAAACTCGGATGTTGGTTCACAGACCCCGCTTCGCCCCAGTGGCGAGGCGGGGTTTTGTGTTGTATGAATGAGGCTGTCAGCGGGCAGTTGTCGGCGCTCGGTCCCCAGGGCGGCGCCACAGGACGACGGGCGTGGCGGGCTGACTGCTTTGAATCTTCTCTTTTGCACAAAGGAACCTCCCTCATGTCGCCTCAAGATGTGTTAGCGCTGTGCCGCGAGCGCGGCGTGAAGGCCGTCGACCTGCGTTTCATGGATTTCCCTGGCCTGTGGCAACACTTCACGATTCCCGTCTCCAAGCTCGAGGAAGACGTGTTCGAAGACGGGCTGGGTTTCGACGGTTCCAGCATCCGCGGTTGGCAGGCGATCAACGAGAGCGACATGCTCTTGGTTCCGCAGCCGGAGACGGCGGTCATCGATCCGTTCTGCGATTTGCCCACGCTGTCGATGATCTGCAACATTCAGGACCCGATCACGCGCGAAGACTACACGCGCGATCCGCGCAACGTCGCCCGCAAGGCGGTCAACTACCTGAAGAGCACGGGGGTGGCCGACACCTGCTACATCGGCCCGGAGGCGGAGTTCTTCGTCTTCGACGA
>JAGQOU010000086.1 GCA_020427145.1 Planctomycetales bacterium
TGCCCGAAGCCCAGCTCGACCGGTTTATGTTCAACATCAAGGTCGACTACCCGAGCCTGGCGGAAGAAGAAAAGATTCTCGCGTCGACCACGCGGGGCGAGAAGCCGGAAATTCGCAAGATCCTGTCGGCCCGCGCGATCCTCAATTTGCAGAAGCTAGTCGGCTCGGTCGCGGTGAGCGAGTACATCATCAAATACGCCGCGGCGATAGTGCGCGCCACCCGCCCCAAGGACGAGTCGGCTCCCAAGTTTATCCAAGAGTGGGTCGACTGGGGCGCCGGCCCGCGCGCCGGCCAATTCCTCATCCACGGCGGCAAGGCGCTCGCCGCGATGGACGGCCGCTTTAGCGTGGCGGTAGAAGACATCCAACGCATCGCCATCCCCGTGCTCCGGCACCGCGTGAGCACCAACTTCCAAGCCCAAGCCGAGGGCGTGACCAACGAGGACGTCATCAACCGCCTGCTGGAGGAAATCGCGACGCCGGAGATACCGAAATATAGTGGGTAGTGGGTAGTGGGTAGTGGGTAGTGGGTAGTGGGTAGTGCTCGGTCGGCCGAAGCGAAGGGCGAAGTCTGGTGAGTGTTCGCAATTTTCGCGATTTGATTGTTTGGCAAAGAGCCATGGAGTTGGCTGAGGAGGTGTATGGCCTCAGTGCCGGGTTTCCCGCGGACGAGCGATTTGCGCTGACGAATCAGGTGCGACGGGCAGCGGTGTCCATTCCGTCGAACATTGCCGAAGGAGAGGGGCGGTTTTCCAAGCAGGACTTTCGGCGATTCCTCTCCATCGCGATGGGGTCGCTGCGAGAGGTCGAAACGCAGTTAGAGCTTGCGGTGCGTTTGAAATACGCGTCGACCGAGAATGCCGCCCGTTGCATGGAACTGGCGGACGAGGTTGGGCGACTGCTGCGAGGTCTCGCCAAGTCTCTGGAGACCGAGGACTAGCGCAGAGTGCGAGTCCCATGGTCGGTCGCGACCGACTACCGACTACCCACTACCGACAACCGACTTGTCATGACCACCGTCGAAAAGTACCTCAAGCCCGAAGTCATCCGCCAGATCTCGCGGCTCGACTTGCGCGCTCAGTTCATCGTGAAAGGGTTCCTGCAGGGTCTGCACGCCAGTCCGTTTCATGGGTTCTCGGTCGAGTTCAGCGAGCACCGCAAGTACACCGCGGGGGACGATCCCAAGGACATCGACTGGCTCGCCTACGCCAAGACCGACCGCTACTACGTCAAGAAGTTCGAGGCCGAGACGAACATCACCGGCTATCTGGCGATGGACCTGTCGGCGTCGATGGACTACAGCTACGAGCAGGAGCTGTCGAAGTTTGAGTACGCCACCTGCCTGGCCGCGGCCTTGTGCTACCTGATGGTCCTGCAGAAGGACCCGGTGGGACTGGTCACGTTTGGCGAACGGATCGTCGACAGCCTCGCCCCGCGCAGCAACCGTCGGCAGATCGGCAACATCCTGTCGTTGCTGGCCAAGCTCAAGCCGCGCGACAAGACCGACATCGCCAACAGCCTGACCCAACTGGCGGCGATGCTCAAGCACAGCAGCCTGGTGATGGTGTTCAGCGACCTGCTGACCGACCCCGAGCCGGTGCTCGCTGCGCTGCGACGGCTGCGGCACGGCGGCCACGACGTGATTGTGTTCCACATCCTCGACGCGGCCGAAACGGCGTTCCCGTTTGAGGGGCTCGTCGAGTTGCGCGACCCCGAGACGGGCGACAAGCTGGAAGTCGACGCCGACGGCTACCGAGCGGACTACCTGCAAGAGATCAAGAATTTTCGCGACCACTTCACCCGCGAATGCCGCCAAAGCGGCATTGACTACGTGCCGTTGGATACGTCAATGCAGTTCGATCGGGCGTTGATGGAGTACTTGGTCAACCGGCGCACGCATGGATAACCCTCCCCGTTCCGGCTCCCTCCCCCTTTGCGGGGAGGGCTGGGGAGGGGGGCGGCCCTGCCGCGAATGCCGACGTGACCGACGGGACTCAAGACTGAACGCACCGCATCACCCCTCCCTAACCCTCCCCGTCGAGGGGAGGGGACCGGAACGATCCTGAGATTATGGGTTTCCTCACGCCAGCTTTGACTCTCGGCGCCCTGGCCGTGGCCGTGCCGATCGTGTTGCATCTGGTGATGCGCCGGCAGCCGCGGATTTTGGACTTTCCCGCGCTGCGGTTTGTCCTGCAGCGCCGCGAGTCGAACCGCCGGCGGATGCAACTGCGGCATTGGCTGCTGCTGGCGCTGCGGTGTGCACTGATCGCGTTGCTGGCGTTGGCCCTGGCGCGCCCGACGTGGCGTCCGCCGCAGTCGCGCGGCAAGGCCGGGGCGCCCGTCGCCGCGGCGGTGGTCATCGATAACTCCCCGCGCATGGAATACGTCGAGGCGGGCCGCAGCCGACTCGACGCCGCGACCGAAGCCGCCGCGAGCGTGCTCGACCGCTTGCCCGACGACGCCCAGGCCACGGTCATCGACCTGACGGCCGGTTCGGCGCGGTTTGCCCTGGACGTCGACTCGGCCGTCTCTCGCGTCGAGAACATGGCGCCGGTGGCCGACGCGCGGGAGTTGACAGCGGCGATCATCGATGCGATCGAACTGGCCGGCGAGCAAACCGAGCGTCGCGGGCAGGTGTTTGTTTTCTCCGATCTGACGCGCGGCGCGCTGCCCGCCGAAGCCGCCGACCGGATCGCCAAGGCGCTCGAGGCGGCGCCCGACGTGCAACTGGCGCTGGTCGACGTCGGCAGCACTGCCACCAAGAACGTGTCGCTGGGCGAGCTGCAGCTGAGCAGTTCGTTGCTGCGTACCGGCGAACAGTTGCGGCTCACGGCAACCGTGTCGGTTGCGGGCGACGGGGATCCGCCGCTGGCCGAATTGCTGGTCGCCGACGACAGCGGCGAGTTGGTCAAACGCGATCAGCAGTTAATCTCGCTGGGCCCCGCCAGCAGCGAGGGCGTGCAGGTCGGCGACATTGAGTTCGTGGTCGACGACTTGCCCCTGGGCACGCACCAGGGCGTCGTGCAACTGGCGGCGGCCGATGCGCTGGCCTTCGACAATCGCCGCTACTTCACCGTCGACGTGCGCCCGGCGGCGCGCGTGCTGCTGGCGGCCGAGACGCCCGCCGACGCCACGCTGCTGCGCGAGGCGCTCAGCCCCTCGCTGTTTGCAGGCGAAGGCGGCCGCTTCGATTGCGAAGTCGTGCGGGCCGCCGATCTGCCGAAGACGGCGCTCGACGAGCAGCAAGCCGTGCTGGTGCTCGACCCGCCGTCGCTGCCCGCCGAGGCGTGGGACGCGCTGTGGAAGTACGCCCAGCAAGGGGGCGGGCTCGGCGTGTTCTTGGGGCACAACGCCGAGAGTCGCGAGCTGAACGAAGCGGCCCCGCAGCAGGTGCTCCCCGGGCGATTGAAGCGGATTTCGCGCAATGCGACCTATTTACGACCGCGGCGACTCGATCACCCCGCGCTCGCGGGCCTGGCCAACTACGCCGAAGCGATCCCCTGGCAGCTGTGTCGCGTGTGGCAGTACTGGCAGTTCGAACAGCCATTGGCCGGCGACGCCCACGTCGTGGCGACTTTCGCCAACGGGCAGCCTGCCATTCTGCAGCGGGCGGCAGGTCGCGGGCGGCTGTTGGTGGGCGTGACGCCGCTTTCCGAATCGCTGAACCCTCGCGGCCGCGATCCGTGGAACGATTTCACAGCCGCCCCTTGGCCGTACGTGGCCATCTGCGATCATCTGGTGGGCTATCTGGCTCGCGACGCCGAAACGCAGTTGGAGTACCTGGCCGGCGACACCGCCACAATTCCGCTGGCGCCCGACGAACGCGTGACCAGCTACGTGCTGCGCACCCCGGACGGCCAAGGCCTGCGGCGCACGTCGGTGGCGGGGGAGGGTACGCTGTCGATCAGCGTGACCGACGCCCCGGGCAACTACCGCGTGACCAGCGGCGGCAGCCGGTTGAATCGCGGCTTCAGCGTCAACTTGGCGCCGGGGTACAGTGAGCTCGTCCGCCGCGATCCCGAGGAGTTGGTCGCGGCGCTGCCCAAGGAGCAATTCCAACTCGTCGTCGGCGGCGACGCGGCGGCCGAGTTGGTGGAGGTTTCCGCCACAGGCCGCGAATTGTTCCCCTGGGCGATCGGACTAGTCGCTTTCGTGTGGGGTGCTGAGCACTTCTTGGCCAATCGATTCTATCGGAAGGAGTAGGAGCGAATGGGGAAGGGGGAATGGGGAATGGGGAATGGGGAATGGGGATTGATGACAAATGAGACAAACGACAACTCACTGCGTTAGCGGTCGCGGCGACGCGACTCAGCGCCGCCAACATTCGCCACATCCAATCGCTCACCCGTCATTCCCGAATCGCCAATCCGAAATCCGCGTTTGAACCTGGGCGCATCGCCACGACCGCCAACATCCTTCCCCATTCCCCTCCGCCCCTTTCGCATGACTCGTTGGTCCCTTGATCCCGTCGGCGGTTGGCTGCTCATCGTGGCGGTCGCGCTGGCGTTGGCGCCGCTGTTGGCGCTGGGGCCCGATCGGAACAAGGCGTCGCGCGGGCGGCGGCTGACGCTCGTTGCGCTGCGGGCGCTAACGCTGCTGCTGTTGCTGGCCGCGATGCTCCGCCCGGCGATCGAAACCACAGTCAAACGCAAGCTGCCCGGTACGCTGGCCATCCTCGTCGACCGTTCGCGCAGCATGCAGGTCGAAGACGCCGCCGCAGGCGCCTCGCGGTGGGACTCGGTGCGCCAATCGCTCGCGGGGGTGAAGGACCAGCTCGCCGAGTTGGCCGAGACCTGGGACGTGCGCACCTACACGTTTGCCGAGCAGGTGGAAACGGCGCCGCTGACCGCCGAGGGGTTGCAACTGCCAGAGAAACCCGAGGGCGCCCAATCGGCCATCGGCTCGGCGCTTGCCGACGTGCTCGATCAGGAGTCGCAGCAGCGGCTGGTGGCGGTGCTGCTGTTGTCGGACGGCGCCCAGCGGGCGTTCGCGCCGCGCGACCAGCCGCCGCAGACTGTCGCGGGGCGGATGGCCGCCGCGGGCGTGCCGCTGTACACGTTCGCCTACGGCCAGCCGTCGCTGGGCGATCAGGCCGACCTGCGACTCAGCGACCTGCTGGTCAGCGACGCAGTGTTCGTCGACACGCCAGTGCCCGTCGAGGCAGTCGTCACGGCCAGCGGCTACGCCAATCAAACGTTCGACGTGCAGCTGCTGTGGGAGAACGCCCGCGGCGAGATGATCCCCGCCGCGACGACCAAAATCGAGGTTCGCCCCAAGCGCCGCCGCATCCCGGTGGAACTGACCCACGTTCCCACCGAGCCGGGCGAGTACAAGGTCACTCTGCAGGTCGAGTCGCCCGACGGCGAGCTTGTCACCAAGAACAACTCGCAAAGCACGTTCGTCACGGTGCTCAAAGGGGGCGTGAACATTCTCTACCTGGTCGGCAGCGATCGCATCGGCGGCGGCCCCGGCATCGAGCCGCGGTTCATCAAGTCGGCCCTGGCCGCGTCGCCCGATTTCAATGTCGAGTACGAGCTGACCAACTACCGCAACCCGGAACTCGACTACCGCGCCCGGCTGCGCGACGAGCACTATGACGTGTTCCTGCTGGGCAACGTCGACGTCACGGCGCTGAGCACCCGCAGTTGGCGCGAGATGGCCGACCAGGTGAATCAGGGCGCGGGGCTGGCGATGCTGGGCGGATTTCACAGCTTCGGCCCGGGTGGATTTCGCAACTCGCCGCTCGACGACTTGATGCCGTTTGAGATTGGCCCCGCCGAGCGGCAGAGCTTCGACGAGGCGCCCCGCCAGGATATGCACGTGCCCGGGCCGCTGCGGATGATCCCCGTCGAGCGCGGCGGCGCGGTGCATCCCATCCTGCGATTGCCGGGCGAGGATACGATGGACGTTTGGCGGAAGCTCCCCGAACTCGACGGCGCCAATCGATTCGATCGCCTGCGGCTCAAGGAGCAAACCGCCCTGGTCGTGGCCGAGAGCTCCGACGCGCGCCGCTGGCCGCTGTTGGTGCTGTCGGGCTGGGGCGACGGGCGGGTCGCTTCGTTGGCGATCGACTCGACCTGGCATTGGCAACTGGGCGGCGCGGGCGAGGTGCAACGCCGGTTCTGGCGGCAACTGATCCTGTGGCTCGCCAAGAAGGACGAAACCGAGGGCCTGCGGGTGTGGGTTAAGCTCGACCAGCGCCGGTTCCAGCCCGGCAGCCGGGTGGACTTCACGCTCGGCGCCTCGGACGAACAGGAGCAACCGGTCGAGGGCGCCGCGTTCACCGTGCAGGTGACCAAGCCCGACGGCACGACCGAAGAAGTCCGCCCCATCCGCCGCGGCGACGCGTGGGGGGGCAGCTTTGCCGCGGCGATCGACTCCGGCGATTACCGCATCGAAGTCGCCGCGGCCGATCCCGCCGGCGCCCCGTTGGGGGACGCAGCCGCGCGATTTGCGGTGATCGACCAGGACATCGAACTCGATCAACCCGCCGCCGAGCCGACGCTCCTGGCCTCGTTGGCCAACGTCACCGCCGACGCCGGCGGCGCGGGCTTGGCGCCGGAGGAGCTCCCTGCGCTCATCGAATCGCTCAAAGCGCAGTCGCAAGAGTTCGAAGAGGAAACCGTCAACCGCATCACTCTGTGGGACACCTGGACGATGTTCGCCGTATTCGTCGGGGCGCTGTCGACCGAATGGTTCCTGCGCAAACGGTGGGGATTGGTGTAAAAACCTCGGGAGGGCGAGGCTCCGCCGAGCCTGTGACGGCCGCCTCGATTTGCGAACCGAGGCGACGTGGCCAGTCAGAGTCTCTCGCCGCACGCTACGCGTCGTTCTCTTCGCGCCGCACCGTGGCCGTGGGCAGCGCGTCGATCCGCTCGGCTTGTTCAAACCGCTGGACGACGTACCGCGCGCCGTCGTCGGTCGCCAGCCGGTCGCCCGCTTGCACGTCGAGGGGCTCGGCAAAGATCGCCGTGAACATCGCAATCGCCGCCGGGGGCGCGGCTTCCTCATCAAGCGTCTCGATCGACGGTTGCAGTCGCACCGGCTGGGCGGTCGCTACGTAGTCCCAGCCGACAATCTCCGGCCCGTCGCCGCTGTCCTGCCACTGCGGTCGCAGCACGTCCACGCGGTCGTTCAGCCCGAACGCCACCCGCAGGTTGCACGCGCCGCACCGGTAACGCCCCAGCGCCGCCACCGTACGGACCCGCAGCACGGTCCACTGCTCGCCGGCGGCGTCGCGAATCGCATCGCCCACCTCCAACGGCGGCTCGCCGGCGGCCAGCTCCACGAGCCAGTCCGCATCGGCCTGTACCACCGCCCCGCCGCTGGGCGCCGCTTCGGCGGCGGTGGTCGCCACGCGAAACGCCGCGACGGGCGTCACGACGGCGCCGCCGTGACCGCGTACCACCACCGCCGCCTCCAAGCCATCGAACGCCGTCGCCACGTCGTCGGCGCCAATCGGTTCGTTCGGCATCACGTCGTCCCCTGCGTGCGGATTTCAAACGGCTCGGCGTCGGACAATTTTCCATCGCACCAATCCACCGTGCGCTGGAGCGATTCGGCGTACGCCGTCCACGATACGGTCTGCCCGTCGATCGAGTAGGTCGGCTTGGGCGCGGTGCGCAGCTCGGCCAACTGAGCCAGCGAGTTGCTGCGAATCGCTTGCAGTTGTTCGGTGTCGGTCGCCATCGTCACAAGCTCCTCAGTTTGAAGCGGAACACAATCTTCTGCCCCGTGACCGGAACAAGCTCGTACCGCACCTGATAACAGCCCCCCGCACGGGGAAACGGCTCGGAGCCGCCGGTGTCGATCTCGTGGCGAAAGTTGTAGCCCGTCGCGTCCGCGGTCCACGCGCCGCCCGTTTGCAGCGTGTCGAACAACACGTCGGCCGGATCGAGCGCCACGTCGTCGTGCCCGACAACCGCGGCGAGATCGTCGGGGTCGTGCCGGTTCACCTCCAACACGGAGTATCGTATCGCGGCGGCCGAGGCTTGGGTGACCGGCGTGTCGTCGGCGTCGACAATGCGGGCCATCAGCACGGCCGTTCCCTCGCGGAACACGGCTCCAGGTATGTCGCGCGCCACAGGCATCAGCTGATCACCTCCCCAAAAGTGCGTTGCGAATCTCCCGCCGCCCCCGCGACGAACGTCTGTCCTGCCGTGACGCCAGACGCTGCGAACTGCAGCCCTCCCAGCCGCCACGGTCTCGGCACGCGAATCCGACCGGCGCTCTGCGGCGGGCCCCCATACAGCATCCGCGGGTGACCGACGTAACTTGCGCCGGCCGCAGCCGACAACGTCGGTCCCAAACCTGGTCGATTGAGCCGCGTGATCAGATCCTGGTAGACCACGAGACTGTGCGACCGCGCCAGCGCCAGCGGCGACACGCCGTTCGCCAGCGCCGCCGCATCCGCTCCGGACAGCGCTGCCGCAAACACGGCGGCCTCCGCGACGTCGACAGCCGTCGAGTTATTGCGATTGCCGGCGTACAGCAGGTTGGTTCCGGACCACGAACGACTTGTCGCATTGGTCCCCAGGTTGCCGCCATCGAGATACACGCGGCGGTCGGTCTCCGAGGCGAACACGCCCGCCGCGTGAAACCATGTCTCCGGCGTCGCTGCGACGCCGCTAATCGCCACAGCCGACCCGCCGTCGTAAGCATTGGCGCCGATTTGCCCTGTGGTATGTCCCGAGTAGTACAACTCGTATCGCACGCCGGCGGTGGTGTCGTTCATGCCCATCAACGGCAAGAACAGACTGACTGCCGGCACGCGAAACCATCCGCAGAGCGTGAACGGATAGCCGGCGACGACGCCTTGGGCGATCGACGGATAGTTGGCGTTGTTCAGCGCGAGGCCCATAGCTACTGCTCCGTGATGGTCACGGCCGCCAGTTCAAAGACGCCCCCTAGCGTGTCGGCCGCGTCGCCGCCCAATCGGCTGATGCGCGCCACAAGCCAGTCGCCGGCGGCAAGCCCCGCCACGCTCGCCGCTGCAAAGTCGACGGCCAGCGCTTCGCCCGCCGTCGATGGAGCGGTCGCCGTGGCGGCAACCGTCGCCGACGCGGCGGGCAGCGCGGCCAGGTCGTCGCCGGGCGCGAGGCGATACAGATCGAGCTGCAACTTGGCCTGTCCGCTGGCGACGTCCGCGGTGGCCAGACAACTCGCCGCCAGATCGCCCCCCCGATAATGCTGCGGCACGAGCGCTGCGAACTGCGCGATCTCGGTGGCTGCATCGGCCAGCAGCAACATGGGCCAATCGCCGCGCATGCCCAGCGAGGCGAATCCGCTCGCCGGCGGCCGATTTGCCAACGCGTCGAACTCCAACAAAGTGTCTCCCGCAGCCATGAGAGGGCTCCGTAGGGATTGGTGGTATTCAGCGACTGGTTAAATCCCACTCCTTTGCAGAGAGGGGCGAGGGGAGGATCGGCGCCCCTTGCGATATGCCACGGGCGCTGACGACGCAAATCCTTTCCCCATCCCCTCGCTGCATGGGAGCGGGGCCGTGAGGCTGGCAACCGGCAACTGGTCACATGCGCTTCGCCAGTCGCCGATCACCAGTCACGCGGGCTCTATCCGGTACACTTCACGACGAACCGCGGATTCAGCACCGCCGCAGCGCCCCGCTCGCTCGCCTTGAACCGCAGCACGACGTCGTGCGTGAAGTCGGCTTCGCTCCCCAACGGCGCCTGGGTCACCGTGATCGGCCAGTTCTCCATGTAGG
>JAGQOU010000087.1 GCA_020427145.1 Planctomycetales bacterium
GGCCGATCTACAAGATCAAGCTCGGCACGCCGCACGATCTGGAAATCGTCCGCGAACTGCGCCGTCACACGCGGGCCGTGTTTCGGGTCGACGCCAATTGCGCGTGGACGGCCGACGAGGCGATCGCCAAGTCGCACGCGCTGGCCGATCTGGGGGTCGAGTTCATCGAGCAGGCGCTGCCCGCCGCCGACTGGGAGGGAGCCCAGCGCGTCTTCGCCAAGTCCGCGCTGCCGGTCATCGCGGACGAAAGCTGCATTCACGAAGCGGACGTTGCCCGCTGCCACGGTCGGTTTCACGGCGTGAACGTCAAACTCGTCAAATGCGGCGGCCTGACTCCCGCCCGGCGGATGATTGCCGAGGCGCGGTCGCTGGGCATGAAAACCATGGTTGGTTGCATGACCGAGTCGACGGTCGGCATCTCGGCGATCGCCCAGCTGCTGCCGCTGTTGGACTATGTTGATATGGACGGCGCCGTCCTGTTGGCCCGCGACGTGGCCACCGGAGCGCGCGTCGACCGCGGTCGATGCCTCTATCCCGACGCCCCCGGCACGGGCGTCGAGTTGCTGCCGAAGTAGCCACGGCTCGCCCCCCGCCCTTCCACGCCGCCCACGAGGTCCGCCGATGCGCGCCGCAGTCCGCCTGACAAATTCCCACGGGGCCCGCACGGCAAAGTTGCGTTCGCTCGCAACCGTCTCGCTCGCAACTATGACACTATTGGTCCACGCCGCGACGGCGCGGGCCGACCTAGCTGCCGACTTGACGGCGCTGGCCAAGGCGCATGACGGCGACGTGGCCATTGCCCTGAAATACTTGCCGACCGGCGAAACGTTCGAGTATCGGGCCGACGAGCCGATGCCGACGGCGAGTCTCATCAAATTGCCGTTGATGGCGGCAGTGTATCGCGCGATCGACGCCGGGCGGCTCGACGAGCAGCAGCTAGTCACCCTTGCCGAAGAGGACAAAGTCCCCGGCTCGGGAATTCTCACCGAGCAGTTCTCCGCCGGGTTGCAGCTGCCGCTGCGCGACGCGATTCGCCTGATGATTCGCTACTCCGACAACACGGCCACGAATCTGGTGGCCGGCGCCGTGGGCCTCGGCGAAACGGCCCAGGCGATGGAGGAACTCGGCATGCCCGAGACCAAGCTCCACTCGCTCGTTTATCGCCGCGACACGTCGCTGTTTCCCGAACGCAGCCAGAAGTACGGCTTGGGCAGCACGACCGCGGCCGACCAGGTCGCCCTGCTGGAAATGTTGGCCACCGGCAAACTCGCCAGCGAGAAATCGTGCGCCGCGATGCTGGAGCATCTCTACGCGTGCGAGGCGCACTCGGGCCTGCCACGTTTTCTGCCCGCCGGCGTCAAGATCGCCCACAAGACCGGCGCCGTGAACAAGGTGCGCACCGACGCGGGCTTGATCGACCTGCCCGGCGGCCGGCTGGCGATTTGCGTGCTCACCAACAACAACGCCGACGAAAGCTGGGGCGACCGCAACGCCGCGGAGGTTCTCTGCGCGCGGATCGCCGAGCGGGCCGTCGAGCAATTCAATTCACCGGCGGAAGCCAAGGACGCCGAGTCGGACGGCCCCGCGCCGCTGGCGATGGGCGCCTTCGGCGACATCGTCGAAGCGCTGCAGCGCACGCTCAACGCGCGGATGACCCCCTCGCCCGGGTTGAGCGTCGACGGCGATTTCGGCCCGGCTACCGAAAGCGCGGTGATCGCCTTTCAGCGCAGCCGGCAACTGCCCGAGTCGGGCATCGTCGACGCGGCGACCTGGACGGCGCTGGGAACGCTGCTCACCGACGAGGAGCCCGGCCCCGACCCCGCGGAGGTTAACGCGGAAGTGCTCAGTCGCGCCCCGGCCGACGCACTGGCCGGCCCGCCGTTCGTGACCTGCAAAGCGTGGTCGATCCTCGACGGAACCACCGGCGAACGGCTCTTCGGCGACAACGACGAGACGCCGCTCGACATGGCCAGCACGACCAAGATCATGACCGCCTACGTCGTGCTGCGGTACGCGGCCGAGCATCCGGAAGTCCTCGCGGAAACGCTCACCTTTTCCCAGCGGGCTGACGACACGATCGGGTCCACGTCCGCGCTGAAGGCGGGCGAGCAGGCCCCCGTGCGCGAGGTGCTGTACGGATTGCTGCTCCCCTCGGGCAACGACGCGTCGGTGGCGCTGGCCGAGCACTTTGGCGACCGCGTGGCGCCGGCAACCAGCGAGGAGGGCGACTCCTACCAGAGATTCGTCGCCGCGATGAACGCCGCGGCGGCGGACTTGGGGCTCGACGAATCGCACTTCACCAACACGCATGGCCTCACCGAGCAGGGTCACCACGCCAGCGCACGCGACTTGGCGAAGCTGGCGTGGCACGCACTGCAAATCCCGCTGTTTCGCGAGATCGTCGGCACGCGCCAACACGGAACCACGGTCGACGGCCCCGGCGGCTATCGGCGCAATGTCGTGTGGCGCAACACCAACCGACTGCTGAAGACCGCCGGCTACTTCGGCGTCAAGACCGGCACCACCAACGCGGCGGGGGCCTGCCTGGTGTCGGCCTGCGAGCGCGGCGATCGCACGCTGGTCATGGCCGTGCTCGGCGCCGCGGGAACCGACGCCCGCTACGCGGATTCGCAAAACCTGTATCGGTACGCCTGGAACCAACTGGCGACCAACGATTCCCGGGAGAGCGAGGCTCCGGCGAGCCAGACCTCAAAGACGTCCCCTCGCGCAAACAGCCAGACGTCCCTCGACCGCCAACCCATCGTGCTCACGCCCGAGGCCGAGGAGCTCCACCGCAGTTGCCTGCTGATCGACGGCCACAACGACATGCCGTGGGAGATCCGCAGCCAGTCGGGCGGTTCGTTCGCCAAACTCGACATCTCCCAACCGCAGCCGACGCTGCAAACCGACATCCCCCGGCTGCGCAAGGGAGGGGTCGGCGCCCAATTCTGGAGCGTGTGGGTCCCCGTCGACACGGCCCGCCGCGGCCAGGCGCTGACCATGACCATCGAACAGATCGAACTGGTCGAGTCGATGCTCGCGCGCTATCCCGACGTGTTCGAACTCGCGCTGACCGCCGACGACATCGAGCGCATTCACAAGTCGGGCCGCATCGCCTCGCTCATCGGCGTCGAAGGAGGGCACTGCATCGAAGAGTCGCTGTCGGTGTTGCGGCAGCTGTACGGCATGGGCGCCCGGTACATGACGCTCACGCACAGCGACTCGCTCGCCTGGGCCGACTCGGGAACCGACAAACCGATCGCCGGCGGCCTCAGCCCGTTCGGCGTCGAGGTGGTCCGCGAAATGAACCGCCTGGGGATGATGGTCGACATCTCGCACGTGTCGCCCGAGACGATGAAGCAAACCCTCGCCGTGACCGCCGCGCCGGTGGTCTTCTCGCACTCGTCGGCCCGCGGCGTGGCCGATCACCCGCGCAACGTCCCCGACGACGTGTTGCCGCTGGTGCGCGACAACGGCGGGGTGGTGATGGTCAACTTCTTCTCGGCGTTCGTCGTCCCCGAGGGTGCCGCCCGGGACGTCGAGCGGATGGCCTACCAGCGCGAACTGCAAGCGCAGCACGGCGACGATCAGGCCGCCATCGAAGCGGCCCTCGCCCGCTGGGATGCCGGCCACCGGAAGCACCTCGGCACGATCCACGACGTGCTGGACCACATCGACCACATCGTCGAACTGGCGGGAATCGATCATGTCGGCATCGGCTCCGACTACGACGGCGTGTCGCAACTGCCCGCCCAGTTGGAGGACGCGGCCAGCTATCCCTTCATCACCCAGGGCCTGCTCGACCGCGGCTACTCGCAGGACGACATCCGCAAGATTCTGGGGCAGAATCTCATGCGCGTGATGCGCGGGACCGAAGCGGTGGCCAAAGAGATGGCGGCGACGCCGCGGTAGTCTCAGCAGTTTGTTGAGAATGGGGACTGGCTCGCGGGACGTCGCCGCCAACTCCAGAATTGGTATCTTGGGGAGCGTGCCTGTCCCCATTTTCGACAGACTGTTGGGCCGCGGCGCTTCTGCGGCGTCCACGACGACATGCCAGCACGCCTACTTCAAATCGTCGAGTCCACGACGCTCGCAGCCGATCTGATCGCTGCCCGCACGAAGCGTATTCATGCTGCGGTGTTGAGCAAGTCAAAGACCCTCGACGGTCCCAACTTCACGACAATCCGTCCCGCTGACCTGGAGCTCTTGTTTGCTCAATACGACGCCGAGTTCTTCGACGACCAGATCGCCGAGACGCTGGGCGCGATTCCGCTGCACTTCGGCCTCTCCAAACGGATGACGAGTTCCGGAGGCAAGACGTCGCGCTACTCCGGCGGAGCGGATGGAACACAATGGTACGAAATCAGCGTCTCAACGACCATTCTGATGGGATGCTTCGGTGGAGACGATCATCGCCCGCTCACGGCCAGCGGCCTCGTCTGCCGTGATCGCCTGGATGCTCTCCAGCGCGTGATGGAGCATGAACTGGTCCACCTGATCGAGATGCTGCTCTGGAACAAATCAAGCTGCGCCAAGCCGCGTTTTCACTCGATCACCTTGCGATTCTTCGGGCACACTGAGAACAAGCACCGGCTTATCACCCCGAAAGAAAAGGCGATCGTCAAATACGGCATCAGGCCGGGCGTGGCCGTGCGTTTCCGAATCGACGGCGCCGAACACAAGGGCATCGTCAACAGAGTCAACAAGCGAGCCACGGTGTTGGTCGAAGATCGCCAAGGACGGCGATATTCTGACGGAAAACATTACGCCAAGTTCTACGTGCCGGTGCAGTTGTTGGAGGCGATCGAGTAACTCTCGCTTCGCTGGCTGCGCGGCCCCCTGTTGTGGTCGAGGAAGATGCCCTGGGAGCTGCCGACAAGGCGGACCGGCGCCTGCTCACAACGCCCGGCGTGCCGGCGATGGCCGGCGGCGTCGAGGGCGCCAGATTTTGGTAGAAATTGGGCCACCGCATCCTGTAAAACTAGGGTTCAGGAAACTAGGCCGGACGGCGACGATCAGCGGAGGGAGCGGCAGCCGGAACACCCCGCCAAGCTGGGGGCTCACAGCCGTCGCGCTGCGCAGCCCGCGGAGAACCGCCCTGGGGGCTCCCGATGGTCGTCCCCAGCCACCGGCGCTGGAGTACCAAACTGCATCACAACCCGGCGGCAACCAATTCATTTGCCAGAGGAAAGTGCAAGGTGAGACAATGCGGGCGGCCGCGACTTTTGCACACCGGCCAGAAGTTTTGCAGGCCAAAAGGTCCCCAGGCGAGCGAAGCGCGTCGCGCGTAAGTCAATGCGAGTGGAGGACTAGGAGCATTTCCCTATCCCCGCGGCCCCGGAGTTTTGCACCGTAAATCACGTTTTTTTGCAACCGAGCAAAACGGATCGTGTGCGCCGAGCCTGGACCTGATCGAGCGCGTCCGCAGCGACTGCTTTGCCGGTCGACTGTTGATGATAGAACCGCGGACTGGGGGGATCTGAGAGACTCAAGGGCGCGTTAACGCGCGTTATCGCACGTGGGGCGATTATGAAGGTCCGCTGCCGCTCAACCTCTCCCGCGGAGTCGCAGCTGGCAAGCGACCGGTCGGCCATCGCGTCGGTCGGCCATCCCGGCGCCCCATGACGGTTCCCCGCGTTTTTTCGAATGCCGGCGTTTTGTCGAATGAACGACGCGCCGTTGAAGAAGGTATACTAAGTAGCCGCCAAACAGGATGAGCCGCGGGCCGGCCGCGTTTGCAGCAATTGTTGACAGTGATGAGCAACCAGGCAACTTAGCGGGGAGGTACGAACGTGGGCATCCCATCGATTGTTCGGGGGCGGGTACTGTGGACGATCGGTCTGTCGATCGCCTGCAGTGGCGCTTGTTTTGCACAGGACGGCGCGCAACCGCCAGCGGCGCCGCAGGCCGAGTCGCCCGGCGACGACGTCGCTGCGATTCGCGATCAAGGACAGGCGTTCGTTGCCGCGTTTAACAGCCAGGATGCAAAAGCCGTTGCCGCTTTGTGGACGGAAGGGGGCGAGTATGTCGACGACTCAGGACAAAGGTTCGTCGGCCGTGACGCCATCGAACAGACCTATGCGGAGTTGTTTGCCAACGGCGACGTCGGGCAGATGCGCATCATGGTCGATTCGATTCAAATGCTAAGCCCCGATGCTGCAATCGAAGACGGCCGCGCCGTTCTCGACCCCGCGCCCGCCGGCGCGCCAGGTTATAGCAAGTACACGGCAGTTCACGTCAAACGCGACGGCAAGTGGCTGATGGCCTCGGTGCGGGATAGCTGGCTGAAAACCGCGTCGACCCACGACAAAGTCGCCGACCTGGAGTGGCTCATTGGCACGTGGAGCGCCGAGGACCGCGGCGTCACCACCAAGTCGGTCTGCCGATGGGTGGCCAACAAGAGTTTCGTCGAGCGACAGTACACGACCACCGCGCCCGACGGCACGCAAACATCGGGCGTGCAATTCATCGGTTGGAATCCCGCAGAGCAATACGTGCAATCGTGGAACTTCAGCCCCGACGGCGGTCACGCGGTCGGCGTTTGGACGCCACTGGCAGACGGCTGGTCGGCCGAGATGCACGGCGTTGCCGGGGACGGCGCGACGACGAATTCTGTGAACTTGCTCAGGCGACTGGATGACGACGCATACGTCTGGCAGTCGGTGGGACGAACCTATGACGGGCAAACGGCGCCCGACACAGACGAAGTGGTGGTGCGACGCCAGCCGTCGGATCGTTGAGGACGCCGGATTTCCAACCATAGCGCTAACCAATTGAGATATCACCATGAACGCAAAATACTTGCTGACGGCGCTGGCCGCGGTGTTGATACTGTTCGCCCCGGTGGATGAGTGTGCGGGGCGCGGCCGCGGAGGCGGTGGCGGTGGTCGCGGAGGATTTGGCGGCGGGGGTTTCGGCGGCGGGGGTTTCAGCGGCGGCGGCGGGTTCAGCGGCGGGGGTTTTAGCGGCGGCGGACGTGGTCCTATTGGCGGGGGGCTTGGCGGTCCCGGCGGCGGCGGACCTGCCGGCTTTGGCGGCGCGGGCGGCCCTCGCGGAATGGGCGGCGGGCTAGGCCCCG
>JAGQOU010000088.1 GCA_020427145.1 Planctomycetales bacterium
GCTCGCAGATCACGATGGCCCTAACTTATTATTAGACAGATAGTTTCTGCGTAAGCCCTGCTTACACAGCGTTCCTTAACATAAATCCCTTGCGCTGGGCGGTCTAGGCAATCTGCACCGGTGTGACGCGCCGTACGGCGCGAATTCGGAGGCCGCCTGCAATGCTCGCCGCCCGCAGGCGACGGCCAAGCGTGCTGCGATTCTGTGGAATCGCCAGAACCACTGGCAGGGGCAGGAGCATGGCGCCGCTGGCGCCGCTGCACGGGTCCCGCGTCCGAGCGCCGCCACGTTGTGGCTTCACGTTGGCGATTGCCACTTAACCCAGGGCGGCGGCTCGGCTCGCGTTGCTCGCCAAGTCTTGCCCTGGGCTAGGATCGGATCGTCCCGTTGGGACTCGGCGAGCATGGCGAAGCTTGGCGACGCGCCCTGCCTGAGCCCAAAAGTCCTGGGCAAACGCAGTGGACGTGCTCAGGCAGAATCGCGCACGCCAGGACCGACAGGTTGGCTTGCGCGGCGTAGGCTGCGAATCCCCGCGCGACCGCCCGGGCTTGGACGCCGCTCAGCGCGACGGCGGGGTACTTGAGAGCTTTCTTGGCTTCCGCCCGGCGGACGGGGTCGAACGGTCGGCGGGCCAATGAGCGCCGCGTTCGCACGGTGGTCGCCTTGCCGAACCGCAGCAATTCCCACGAGCCGACGAACTTGGACCACGCCCCGCGCTCGTCGTTGGGCAGCCAGAAGCCGCACTTGCCGAAGATGACGTGGTAGGCGCGGACCAGAGGGCCTCCGAGCGGGCCGCTCCCCTGGCGGGTCGCAGCTAAACTTTGGCGGAGGCGGGGGCATGGATGCTTGGCTTGGTACGTTTTTAACGACGCAGTGTACATTTGTCAGCATTCTGACTGCCGCAGTTTGCCGCTAACGGCGGGGCTGGGTGCGAGTTAAGATGAAGGGCTTGCTTCCCCCTGCCCTTCGTTGGACCCCCGCCATGAGCTCCCCCCTCGCGCCGCAATTTGCCTTCGCGGCGTGCCAACATGGCGCCGAGGCGGTGCTCAAGACGGATCTCGCCAAGCGGGCCCCCACCTGGCGGCCGGCGTTTTCGCGGCCTGGGTTCGTCACGTTCAAGAACGAGCAGCCGGTCACGAAGCTCGACGGGTTTCAACTGTCGTCGGCGTTCGCGCGGACCAGCGGGTTGTCGCTGGGGAGCGTCGAAGGCGAGACGCCGGCGGAACTGGCGGCCGCCGTTTGGCAGCTGCCGGAGGTAGCGGCGGCTCGGGCGACGGTGCGCCTGATCGACTGGCACGTTTGGCAGCGAGACGTGGTGGCGCCTGGGGAGCGGGGATTTGAACCCGGACCGACGCCCGCGTCGCAGGAGGCCGAGGCGGCGCTCCGCGCGGCCGCCCCGGAAGATTTCCCCGAAGTGGCGCCGGGGCCGCATGTCACGCCGCGGAATCGCTGGGTGTTGGACGTGATTGTGGTCGAGCCGAATCACTGGTGGGTGGGATGTCACTACTCGGCCAGTCGCCCGGCGTGTTGGCCGGGAGGGGTGCCGCCGATTGAGTTGCCGGAACACGCGGTGTCTCGGGCTTATCTGAAAATGTCGGAGGCGCTGTGGTGGTCGGCACTGCCCGCGTCGCGCGGCGAGCAGGTGGTGGAGCTGGGGTGCGCCCCCGGCGGCGCGTCGCAGGCGTTGCTCGACGCGGGATTGCTGGTGATCGGCGTTGACCCGGCGCGGGTGGCCGTCGAGTTGCAGGAGAATCCGCTGTTTCAACATGTTTGCCGGCGGGTGAGCGAGGCGCCGCGCAGTCTGTTTAAAGAAGCCCGCTGGCTGACCGCCGACATGAACGTGGCGCCAGCGTACACGCTGGATGCGGTGGAGTCGGTCGTCACGCAACCGGGGATGCACGTGCGCGGCATGCTGCTCACCCTGAAGCTGCCCGAGTGGCAGCTGGTCGAAGAGTTGCCGAATTATCTCGCGCGGATTCAAAGCTGGGGCTATCGCGACGTGCGAGTCCGGCAGCTGGCGTTCAATCGGCAGGAGTTATGCGTGGCGGCGCTGCGCAGCCGGGGGCAACGCCGCGTGCAGCGCGAGAGTCGTCGCCGCCCGCGGCAGCGGGCCGACGATCGGCACTCGACGCCTCCCAAACCGCTGGGCGAGTGAAACTGTTTGAGCTCTATGGGGTGGCTGGGGACGACCGGAGTGAGCCCCAGCGGAATTCCTGGGGGCTCCGCTTCGCTCCGTCCCCAGCCACCCCAATGGCAAGCCCCAGCCGCTGGGCGAGTGAGACGCGGCCTGTTTGGCGCGCGCAATCTGCGGCATGCTGGCGCCCCGAGGAGCATATATGGGGGAGGCGTTGGCGCCGGCGCCCCAGCGGTGGCGATGGCAGCAGGTCGTGGCGGACCATCGGCGTTGACGTTCGCCCGCGGCGTTTGGTATTCCCCGCCCTCAGCTGACTTGGCCGCGAAGTTGTTTTGACGTCGCGGCCCGCCTCGCCCTCTTAGCCACTGGCGCCGCGATTGTGACTTCCCCCCTGCCCTGCCGCCGACTTTTTGCGCCGACGGCGTTGGCGCTCGTGGCGTTGCACGTTGCGGCGGCTGAGGCGCAGCGCGTGCAGTTCCCGTCGACGGCTCCCGGGGCGTATCCGACGACGCCGGCAATGCCCGCGCCGGCGTTGCCGAGTTTCGACCCGTATGCCGTCGGTTCGGCCGCCCCGCCGGTGGACATGCCGTACTCCCCGCCGGTGACGCCGTACAACTACAACGCTCCGCCGGTCGCGTCGCCGTACGCCGCGCCGCCGGTCGGGTCGCCCTACGCCGCGCAGCCGGGGTTCGCCCCCGCGCCGCAAACAAGCGGCGGCTGGTTCCAGGGAGGCTCACCCGTCGGATGGGAGGGAGGCACGTATCAGTATCAAAACCCCGACGGCACGACGGCACGCCTGCAACGGCTTTTGCAGGAGATCAGCGTCGAGCAAACGTGGCTCGCCGGCGAACCCGCCCCGCAGGAACTGGAGATCAATCGCACCGAGCTCGCCGCCACGTTCGGCTTTCCGATTTTCTACAACCCCGACACGCCGCTGCTGCTGACGCCGGGCTTCGCCTTCAACTGGCTCGCAGGGCCGGTCGGTCCCGAGGCGGATTTGCCGCCGCGCGTGTACGACGCCTACCTCGACGCCGCCTGGGCGCCGCGGATCACCGAGTGGCTGTCGGCCGACCTGGGCGTACGGACGGGCGTGTGGACGGACTTCAACGTCGTGAACAGCGACTCGGTTCGCATCCTCGGCCGGGGCCTGGGCGTGTTTTCGTTTTCGCCGCGCATGGACATCATCGCGGGCGTGTGGTACCTCGACCGCAACGTCGTCAAGCTGCTGCCGGCCGGCGGCGTCCACTGGAAGCCGGGGTCCGAGTGGGACATGTATCTGGTGTTCCCCAATCCCAAAGTTCGTAAACGCTTCGTCAACATCAGCAGCAGCCAATGGTGGTGGTACGTGTCGGGCGAGTACGGCGGCGGTCGCTGGACCATCGAACGGGCCGACGGCAGCCCCGACGATTTCGACTACAACGACATCCGCGTAATCGGCGGCCTGGAGTGGGAAACGCAAACCCAGGCCCATGGCTACGTCGAGGTCGGCTACGTGTTCAACCGCGAGTTGGTTTACGCCCGCACGCTGATGCCGCCGTCGGTGACGCTCGACGAGACGGTGATGGTGCGCATGGGATTCGACTTTTGAGGCCGCCTTTGACGCGATTTCTCGGACTGGCGGCGTGGCTGGCAAGCTGTTGGCTTGCGGCGCCGGCTCGTGCGCAGCAACCGCCCCTGGCCGTCAACGAATGGGGGCAACCGGCGGCGACGCTGCCGACAGCCCTGCCCGCGGCGCCCTATTCGCCATACTCGCCCTACGCGACCTCGGGCGGCGACGTGGTGAATCTCGACCTGATGCCGCTGCCGGCTGAGACGCCGGTGCGCGTGGCGGGTTTGGTCACGCAGACGATTCCGCCAGCCGCCGAGGTGGCGCCAGAGACGACGCCGTCGGGGCTGCCGCCTGGCACGCGAAACGGCGTATTTCAGAAGATCTACTTCAACGCCGCGTGGCTGCCGGCGCTCAGCAACGAGCCCGATGCGCTGGGCGTGGGTCAGCTTGAAACGGGCGCCGTGTTTGGATTTCCCTTGCTGCGGCGCGACACCCCGCTGCTGGTGACGCCCAACTTCAGTGCATTCATGCTGGAGAACGCGGCGGCGCTCGATATGCCCGACACGCTCTACGAGGCGTCGGTCGACTTCAATCACTTGCGCAAATTCGGCGACGGCCCCTGGGCCATGAACGCCGGCGTGACCGTTGGCTACTACAGCGACTTCGACCAATCGTCATCCAAGGCGACGCGCGTCACCGGACGGGCGTTCGCCGTGTATGAGTCGTCGCCCGCGGCGAAGTGGGTCCTGGGCGTGGTCTATCTCAATCGGGCGGGCGTCTCGGTGCTGCCCGCGGCGGGGCTCATCTACACGCCCCGCGACGACGTACGGTGGGATATCATCTTCCCTCGCCCCAAGGTGGCGTGGAAGCTCGCCGGCAGCACCGTCAACGACGAGCGGTGGTGGTACGTCGGCGGAGAACTCGGCGGCGGCGCCTGGGCGATCACCCACCCCTCGGACGGCGCCCTCGACTTCGTCAACTACCGCGACCTGCGCGTGCTGTTGGGTTACGAGCGCAAGATCATCGGGGGACTCAGCCGGCAGTTTGAAATCGGCTACGTCTTTGCCCGCGAACTGCAATTCGATACGCCCGCGGTCGACGTGGCGCTCGACGACACGCTGTTCGTGCGCACGGGGCTGAAGTACTGAGGCGGTCGGCGGCTAGGCCGTGGCGAACGCTCCTGCACGCGCCGGCTTCTCCAACAAACGCGCCCGCTCGATGACAATCGCGAGCCACACGAAACTGAGCGCCGCGACGACCAGCGCCCAGACGGGCATGTCGCGTTTCAGCAACGTGTCGTACAGTCCATGCAGAACGGCCGGAACCGCGACGGCGATCAGCGCACCCTTGAGCAACTCGGACCCTTCGTTGCTCTCAAATGCGTGCCACCGTTGCGACGCGGTGATCGTCGCGGCCGCAGCCCACACGGCATGCAGGCCGACGCAGGAGACAAATCGGGTGAGATAGATGTCGCCGCTCGTGACGCCGTTGTAGTACTGTGACGAATACATAATCCCCTCGGCGACGCCAAAGCCGATGCCGCTGGCCATGCCAAGAGTGCAGGCTCCGCGCCAGTCGCTCTTGCCCTGCGCCATGAGACCGGCGGCGGGGATCAGCTTGGTCAGTTCCTCGCACAAGCCGACTCCGCAGGTGAACCCCAGGAAGCTCAGCAGAAAACCGTTGCTGGGGTCGTCGGCCGCGTGATACGAGTAGCCGATGAACTTCACGATGTAAAACAGCACGACGACGACGCTGCGGCCCGTGACGATGAATCCTTGGGTGATTTCGGCGACGAACTGGAACAACAGCAGGCTGATGATGCCCACAGTCGCGGTAATAAGCAGCGCCGAAATCACTTGTGTCAGCGTCGAGTGTCCTGGCTCGAATGCGGCCCGGACGGCGGAGACGTAAATCACCGCTGCGATAATGGCGTAGATCCAATGCAGCCAAGTGGCGTGCGACAGATGAGCGCCGGCAATTCGACCCTCCGGTAGCACGGCAAAGAAATCGTCCTCGTCAAAATCTTCGTCCGCTTGAGACTCGAGCAATTCGATCCGTTGCACCAGTTGCGGATCGTTCTGCAGCATCCGCTCGTATCGCTCGCCGGGATCGTCGCGCGAAGCAAATGTCTGCAGCGCCAAGGGGATCAGCGTCAGCAGAAAAGCCAGGTAGAGCCACCTGGGCCGTCGCTTCGCAGGCGGCGAGGGCGTGGGGGCGGGTATCGCATCGCGATTGCCCCTGACCTCGCTCGGCGGTTGAGTTGTTGGTCGGCGAACGGTGGGCGGCGCGGCTCGTTCGACCGGCGGTTCCAATTCGTATTCGTCGTCTGACGCGACCGTCGGCCGCGGCGCCGCCTTAGTCGTTGGAGCAACCACGGGCGCCGACGGTGCGGCATTCGGTGCGCCGAGACAAAACGGCTTCTGACAGGCCGGACAGGGAACCTGTTTGCCGAGCAGCTTGGCGGGCGCCTTCAATTGTCGGCCGCAGGCAGGGCAAGCCACCGTGACGGCCTCGCCCGCCGGTGATTTGCCAGCGGAAGCGCCGCCGCGTTCCGCAACGCGCTGTGGCGGCCGCGCGGGGTGGTCCGCCGCGTGCAACGTAGGGATCTCAACAATCCCCGCGCACTGCGGGCATTTCGCCCGCTTCCCTTGCAGGGATTCCGGGGCCCGCAGCGTCTTGCCGCAACTCGGACAATCGACGGCCAATGACATGGCCCCTCTCCCCGGCCTAGTGACTTCCCATGGTCAGACCAACGCAACGCTGCAATTACGTTAACGCCAATTGCGGCGTCGTGCAAATCCTAGCGGGCGAGGCGGGGGTAAGCGCCTGGGCCGCCGGCGGCACGGGAGTCAAGCCAAGGCGAGTTTCATCCGCCGGGGCCGCCAGTCGAGCGAGGCTGAGGACGAGCGACGCGTCCCCAGCCGGATTGCGCATCGCTACCGTTCCGACGACGATCGCCGCGACGCGGTGCGCTGTTGTTGTTGCTTTTGTTTCGCCGCGGTGCGTCGCTCTTCCGCCGCGGCGCGGGCCGCCGCGCGCCGCTCTTCCATTTGCACCTTGCGCGCCACGATGTTCTCGTAGCGGCTGGAGTTCATCACGTACAGTTTGGCGTCGTCGATGATGAACGGCGTCGACCAGCTGCGACCGTTGTTCTGGTTGCAGACGTCGACAAAGTAGGTGCGAAACGAGAGTGCCGAGTAGCTGTAGGGAAACTCAGAGGCGATGTGGTCCGCTGCCGTCAGTTCATCGACGCCCGGGCTCGCGTAGTAGTGCACCATGCCGTCGGGGGTGAACGACATGCCGAAGGTCCACCAACCGGGTTCGCTAATCTCCAGCGCCCGATAGTCCTGTCCGCGGCGATTGGCGCGGACCGCGATGTACGCCGAGTCTTCCTTCGTGTTGCGGCTGGTTTCGCTGCGGAAGTGAATCCACATGCCGGGCCAGTAAGGCTCGTTGTTGGTCTCGGTGCGCGAGAAGAAGCCGCCGGTCTTTTCGGTGACCATGGTCGAGGCGCTGGCCCGGATGCCGAAATGCGGGCCGGAGCGATCTTCCCACTGATCGAACGGGGGCAGGTAGAGGCGAATCGTGAAGCTGGGGCGATCGCCCACGGGGATGCTCGTGCCCAACCGTTGGATCACATCGGCGATCAGATCGTCTTGCTGCACGTCGTTGGAGTTGTAGCCGGGAATGCCGGAGTGGAGCGTCCGCAACAGCAGCGCGTGCTTGCTGCCGGGCAGCGCGCCCGCGGGGGCGTCGACGATCTGAATCTGATCGGGCTGGCCGCGCTCGGGGCCTTCGGTCCAGCGGTCGTTGCTCGATTCGCCGCGGGGATACCGGACCTGTTCGTCCTGCTCGCGCGAGCTCTTGGGGAAGTTATGCGTGAAGGTCCACGACTCGTCCTCAAAATCATCGCTCACATACTCAATCAACGTCCCCGTGCCGGGGATGAACGCGTTGCCCGATTTGGGCGCGGCCGAGGCCGGCGCGCCGAACGCTAGCAGGGTGGCGGTAGCGCAGGTCAGGCAAGAGATCATCGCGGCAGGAGTGACGGCGGAGGGAGCGTGGGAGCGTTTCATGGCGAAACTCGGTCGGGTCGGTGGGAAAGTGCGTGCCGCCGCAATCCATTCACGGCAGGCGACTTCGCTTTCATCGGAACAACCGTTGCGATCGACCCAAGAGGTCTTGCGGGGGCCGTAGAGCTTGCCTAGCCGGCATTCTGCCCGCGGCGGCGGCCGGTTTTGGGGAGGGTGGAGGGCGACGCTGCTGGAAGCATTTGCCCGCGTTTGGGGCTGCCCCGCCGGTTTTTCGCGGGATTGCGGCATAGAGACGCGCGCCGGTGCTTTCGCCTATAATGACCAACCGGTCGCCGCTCTGCTTCCGTTGGTCGCGGCGCCGATTCGTGCTCTTCTGGTTTTTCCCCGACGACCGCGGTCGAGGGTCCGAGCGATATGGCTGTTCTTCTGCGATCAGCGCTGCTGAGCGGCGCTGCTGTCATGGGGTCAGTGCTGGCGTGCTGTGCGTCGGCTGCCGAACCGGCGCCCCTGTCCTACAACGACGACATCCGGCCAATTCTGTCGGACGGGTGTTTCTCCTGCCACGGCCCCGACAGCGCGTCGCGGCAGGCAGATCTTCGGCTCGACCAGCGGGACTGCGCCGTGGAGCTGGGCGCCATCGTCGCGGGCGCTCCGGACGAGAGCGAGTTGATACGTCGCATTACCTCGACAGACGAATACGAGGTGATGCCGCCGCCGGAGTTGAAGAAGACGCTCACCGCCGAGCAGATCGAAATCCTGACGCGCTGGATTCGCGAAGGCGCCGAGTACGAACCGCACTGGTCGTTGATTCCGCCGGTGCGTCCGGAACTGCCCCCCGTGCCCGACGAGTCGTGGGTGCGCAATCCGATTGATCGATTCGTTGCGGCGCGGCTGTCCGCCGAGTCGCTGGAGCCGCGGCCCGAGGCCGACCGTCGACAACTTGCCCGTCGCGTGAGTCTCGATCTCACGGGGTTGCCGCCAGAGCCGGAACTCGTCGATCGGTTTGTCGCCGATGAACGCCCGGACGCTTACGAGCAACTGGTCGAGGAACTGCTGCAGTCGCCGCGGTGGGGCGAGCATCGGGGCCGCTACTGGCTCGACGTCGCCCGGTACGCCGACACGCACGGCATCCACTTCGACAACTTCCGCGAAATGTGGTCGTACCGCGATTGGGTCATCGCGGCCTTCAACCGCAATCAACCCTTTGACGAGTTCACGATTGAGAATCTCGCCGGCGACCTGCTGCCGAACGCGACGCTGGAACAGCGCATCGGCTCGGGCTTCAATCGCTGCAATATCACGACCAACGAAGGCGGCATCATCGACGAGGAGTACCTGGTGCTGTACGCCCGCGATCGCACCGAAACGACGTCGGTCGCGTGGTTGGGACTGACCGCCGGCTGCGCAGTTTGCCACGACCACAAGTTCGACCCGCTCACGCAGCGCGAGTTCTACGCGCTGTCGGCGTTCTTCAACAACACGACGCAAGAGGCCAAGGACGGCAATATCAAAGACACGCCGCCGGTGGAGATGGCGCCGTTGGCCGCCGATCGGCCGCGCTACCGCGAGCTGCTCGCCGAGCAATCCGCAGCGGAAACACTGCTGCAACAACGGCGCGACGAAGCGACGCCCGAATTTCACGACTGGCTCGCCGCGGCCGACGTCGCCAACCGCGATTCGTGGCTTCCCGCCGACGGCTTGCACCTTTACGCCCCGCTGGACGAAGGCGCCGAGACGCTGTCCTACGTCCTGGACGGAGCCCCGCAGGCAGCGACCAAACCCGAGGGCGTGGCGTGGACGGATGGCGGATTGCTGCGCAAAGCGATCGCGCTGGCTGGCAGCGCCGCATTGGGAATTCCCGACGCCGGCGATTTTCAACGCGATTCCGCGTTCAGCGCCGCCGCCTGGGTGAAGCTCTCCTCGGCCGATCAATCAGGCGCCCTGTTGGCGCGCATGGACAACGACAACGACTATCGCGGCTGGGACCTGTGGGTCGAAAACGGCCGCGTCGGGTCGCATATCATCAATCGCTGGCCCGACAGCGCCATTAAGGTGATTGCCAAGCAACCTCTGGCGGTCGATCGCTGGACCCATGTCGCCATTTCCTATGACGGCTCGTCGACTGCCGGGGGCGTCAGCGTGTATATCGACGGAGAGCGGCAAGACGTCGACATTGCCGCCGACGGCCTCAAAGACTCAATTCACACCGCCGTGCCGTTGAAGATCGGCCAGCGACACACCGGGCAGCAGCTTCCCGGAGCCGCGTTGCATGACGTGCGCGTGTATCGCCGCGCGCTGGGGGCGACCGATGCCCTCGGCCTGGCGAACGCCGAGCGGTTGGAGACGTTGCTCAACCAGCCCGCGGACCAACGCAACCCCGCTGACGTTGACGCGGTGTACAAGTGGTGGCTGGCCGCGTTCGACGAGCCCTACCGGCAAGCCAATGCAACGCTGACTAAGCTGCAAGACGAACGACGCCGGATCGAAGCCCGCGGCACCGTGGCGCTGGTGATGCACGAGCGCGACGAAGCGGCCGAGGCGTACGTGCTGATGCGCGGCGAATACGACCAGCGCGGCGAGCGGGTCGAACCCGACACGCCCGCGATGCTGCCCCCCTTCCCCGCCGATTTGCCGCGCAATCGACTGGGGCTTGCGCAGTGGATCGTCGACGAGCGCAATCCGCTGACGGCGCGAGTGGCGGTGAATCGCTTTTGGCAGGAAGTGTTCGGCACGGGGCTCGTCGCCTCGGCCGGCGACTTCGGCGTGACGGGGCAACTCCCTTCTCACCGGGAACTGCTCGATTGGCTGGCCGTTGAGTTCCGCGAATCGGGCTGGGACGTGAAGCAGCTCTTTCGGCTGATGGTCACCTCCGCCACATACCGTCAGTCCGCCGCCGCGTCGCCTGAGCTGATCGACCGCGATCCGGAGAATCGGCTTCTCGCCCGCGGACCGCGCTACCGTATGGACGCCGAGATGGTGCGCGACGCCGCGCTGGCGACCAGCGGGCTGCTCGCGCCGCGCATCGGGGGGCCGAGCGTCAAGCCGTACCAACCGCCCGGCGTGTGGGAAGCCGTGGCCATCACCGGCAGCAACACGCGCGACTACGTTCGCGACGACGGCGAGTCGTTGTATCGGCGCAGCATGTACACCTTTTGGAAGCGATCGGCGCCCCCCGCGTCGATGGATATCTTCAACGCCCCCAGCCGCGAAACGTGCACGGTGGTGCGCGAGCGGACCAACACGCCGTTGCAGGCGCTCGCCACGCTCAACGACGTGCAGTTCGTCGAGGCGGCCCGGGTGCTCGCCAGCCGCGCCGTAGCAGAAGCGGGTGATGGGTTTGACGACCGCGTGAACTTCATTGCCGAGCGTTTGCTGTCGCGTTCGCTGACCGCCGACGAGTTGGCCGTCTTGCGCGCGAACTTCGACTCGCTGCGGGAACACTACCAGGCCGACCCCGAGGCGGCCCGGCAGCTCGTTAGCTACGGCGAGAGCGCCGCGGGCGGCGATCTCCCTGCCGATGAGTTGGCCGCGTGGACGATGACGGCCAGCGTGGTGATGAATACCGACGAGTTCCTGAACAAATAGCCGCGACGAGGCATTTCAATGACCCTCCCACCCCAGACGCGCCCCGTCGATCCCCTCGTCGGCGGCGTACGGCAAGAGCTGACGCGCCGGCTCTTTTTCGCCAAAGGCGCCAACGCGATGGGCGCTGCGGCGCTGGCTGCGCTGGGCGGCAGCGCGGCCGCCACGGCGTCGGCCAGCGGTCGCGCGGCTGCGACGCACTTCGCCCCGCGCGCCAAGCAGGTGATTTACCTGCACATGGTCGGCGGGCCGCCGCAGATGGACCTGTTCGACTACAAGCCGGTCATGCAGAAGTGGTTCGACCAGGACCTGCCCGAGACGGTCCGCATGGGGCAGCGGCTGACCACCATGACCAGCGGGCAGACGCGATTTCCCATCGCACCGTCGAAGTACGCGTTCGCGCAACACGGCGACAGCGGCATGTGGATGAGCGAACTGCTACCGTGGCTCAGCAAGAAAGCGGACGACGTCACGTTCATTCGCTCGATGTACACCGAGGCGATCAATCACGAGCCGGCGATCACGCTGATGCAGACCGGCAACCAGATCACGGGTCGCCCATGCCTGGGGGCGTGGTGCTCGTACGGGCTGGGGTCGATGAACGACAACCTGCCGACCTTCGTGGTGATGGTGGCCCGCAGCACGAATACCGAGCAGGTGCAGGCAATTTCCGCGCGGCTGTGGTCGGCGGGCTACCTGTCGGGCGAACACGCGGGCGTCAGCTTGCGGAGCGCCGGCGACCCGATCCTGTATTTGAACGATCCGCCCGGCGTGTCGCGCGCCGTGCGTCGCCAGACTCTCGACGCGCTGGCCTCGCTCAATCAGCGCACGCAGCAGCTCATCGGCGATCCGCAAACGCACACCCGGATCCAGCAGTACGAGCTGGCGTTTCGCATGCAGGCGAGCGTCCCTGAATTGACCGACCTGCGGCAGGAGTCGGCCTCGACGTTTCAGTTGTACGGTGAACAGGCGCGCGAGCCGGGAACGTTCGCCAACACGGCGCTCATGGCTCGGCGCATGGTGGAACGGGGCGTACGATTCGTGCAGGTTTATCACAACAACTGGGACACGCACGGCAACGTCGCGGGGCGCCTGCCCGACCAATGCCGCGACGTCGACCAACCCTGCTACGCGCTGCTGACCGATCTCAAGCAGCGGGGCATGCTGGACGAAACGATCGTCATTTGGGGCGGTGAATTCGGCCGCACGATTTATTCGCAGGGCGAGCTGTCGCACGAAAACTACGGTCGCGATCATCACCCGCGTTGCTTCACCATGTGGATGGCCGGCGGCGGTTTCAAGCCCGGCGCCATCCACGGCGAGACAGATGATTTTTCCTACAACATCGTCCGCGATCCGGTTCACGTCCGCGACTTCCACGCCACGGTGCTGCACCTGCTGGGTTACGACCACGAGCAGTTTACCGTCAAGCACCAGGGACTCGATCAGCGGCTCACCGGCGTGATTCCGGCGCACGTGGTGCGCGAGATTATCGCGTAAACCGCGGGCCGCTCCGCCGCGACGGCGGACTCATTCGACCGGCATCACGTCGACGGCCACGTGCATGGCGTGGCGCCCGCCGCCGATGAAGACGCCCTGAATGGGGCAGATGTCGGCATAGTCGCGGCCGTAGGCCACCGTGATGTGATCGACGCCCGGCATCACGTTGTTGGTGGGATCAAAGTCAATCCACCCGGCAGCGCCGCAGTACACGCTGATCCAGGCGTGCGAGGCGTCGGCGCCCACCAGCCGCGGCTTGCCCGGCGGCGGATCCGTGCGCAGATAGCCGCTGACGTATTGAGCCGCCAATCCCAGCGAACGGAGGCAGGCCAGCTGCAGGTGGGCGAAGTCTTGGCAAACGCCGGCCCGGCGCTCAAACACCTCGCGAACCGGCGTGCTGAGATTGGTGGCTTTCGGGTCGAACCGGAAATCGGCGTGAATCCGGGCCGTCAAATCAGCGACGCCCTCGACGATGGGACAGTCGGGCTTCAGCGAGGTCTTGGCGTAGTCGGCGAATTGTTCGGCCAAGGGCACGTATTCCGACGCGAAGCGAAACTGAGCAATCCCGGGATCTCGTGAAGCGTCGCCGGCGGCCAACTCGGCGGCGACGGCGTTCCAGGCCGGCGTCGTCACCGGCGCGGCAAGGGCGCCGCGTGGCTCCACGTCGACCTCGCTGACGGCGGTGATCGCCAGGCCGCGGTGCGCTTCATGGATCGTGAAGTAATCGACGCGATTGCCGAAATAATCGGTCCGGCAGGTCCGCTCGGCCGGTTCGGGGACGACCGTCAGCCGATACGAGCGGCAGGTCTGCCATGCTGTGGATCGCGGCGCCAAATGGACCACGTTGTGGCACACCGGGGCGGGCTCGGTGTAAGCGTACTTCGTGGTATGGCGGATCTGATATTTCATGCCGCGGCGCGCCGAGGGAACGGCCGAACGAGATGTGAGAGACTAGCCGTCGTAGTGAATCGACGAAATCTGGATGGCGGGGCCTGCGTGAACCAGGAACCGGTGTGCGATCGCGTCGCTGAGCTGCGGAAGTTCCGCCTCGAGTCGCTCCAACAGGTCGCGCAGCACGGTCTCGTCGCCCAAGCCTTGGGCTTCGGCCACCGCTTCGACGTCGAGCAGGCGGACGACGTGCGACATCGAGGTGATAAGCCGCTGGTCGGCGTCCATGCGCGGCCGGCGTGCGTCGCGCGGCAATTCGGCGATGTGGCCCTCCAGCAAGCTGAGTTGGTAGGCGATGCTGCGGGGGTTTGTCTCGTCGGTTAGCAGCAAATCAAGCACCGTCGCCAGTTGCAGATTTGCCAGGTAGCGAGAGCGGTACGTCATCAGGCTGTCGGCAATTTCCAGCACGGCCTCGAACAGTTCCAGCGACACCGGGTCCTTGCCGCCGAAACTGCACCGCAGCAGCGTGGCCAACTGCAGGGCGCGCTCCAACCGGCGCCCGATATCGAGAAACCGAAACAGCTGCGTGCGGGTCATGCTCTCGGAGACCATGCCCCCGATCGCCGCGAAGTCGATAATCAACTCGTTCGACAGATTGAGCACCCTCGTCCAATCGGCGCTCGCCGCGTCGGCTCGTTCGAATTGGCTTTGAATGCGCTTGATCACGCGCCACGAGTCGACGGAGATCCGGTCGCGGACTTGCGAGGCGATGCGAAACGTTTGCGCCACGACGCCGGCCAGCGATCCCGGTTGCGTCGCGTCGAACACCATCGGGGGCAGCGACTGTTCCAGCTTGGGGAGTCGCTGGCGGATGCCCTCGACCACGAAGCCGGGCTCGATTTGCCCCTGCTCGGCCAGCACGCGCCACAGCGCCGGCATCGCCGGAGACGCTTGCCCGGCCGACTCGCTCGACATCCGCAGCGCCACAGTGCGCAAGAGTCGCGCCGACGCCTCGGCCCGTTCGATCTGACGGCCGAGCCAGAAAGCGCTGTCGGCGACGCGGCTGGGCAACTCGGAGCCGGCGCGCCGCAGCGCAATCGGCTCATCGCGCTTGGCCAGCAGCGTGACATGCTCGACCTCGTCGTGGCCCACGATCCACAGGTCTTTGCTTTTCTCGGCGGGTTCGTCGCTATCTGCGTTGGGGGCGGTCGATTGGTCGGTTCGCGCCAGGCCGCCTTCGAGCACTGTGTACGAATCACCCGACGCCGCCGCAAAGGCCCGCACCACGAGATGCACCGGTCGCACGCCGCCCGCTTCGTTCCATTCCGGCGCGGTCGAGCGATGCACCACTTCCTGACCGACGAACGCGGCGGGATTCGCCTTGATGCGCTCCGCCAGCTGCTCGGGCGCCAAGCCTTCGAGTTCGTGAGATTGGGCCGTGTCGCGACCGCGGCGGCGGAAGGCGCTCTTGATGCGCAATCGCGGCAGATTGGCCAACACGTGCTTCAGCGACGCCTCTTCGCCGCACCACCAGGTGGCGACGCCGGGCAGCTTGAGCTTCTCGCCCAACAGCGCCGCGGCCAGCCGAGGCATGAACGCCATGAACAACGGCGACTCGATCAGCCCGCTGCCCAGCGGGTTGGCGACCACCACGTTGCCGCAGCGGACCGCCTGCATGAGCCCCGGCACCCCCAGCGGCGAGGCGCCCCCGAGTTCCAGCGGGTCGCACAAATCGCTATTGGGACGGCGCACGATCACGTCGACGGGCGACAGGCCTTCGAGCGTCTTGAGCCAAACGCGGCTGTTGCGTACGGCGAGGTCCGCCCCCTCGACCAACGTGTAACCCAGGTAGCGCGCGAGGTAGGCGTCTTCGAAGAAATCGGGTTGATGCGGTCCTTGGCTGAGCACCACGATGCGCGGGTTATCGCGATGCGTGCGGGCGAGTTCGCGGAGCTGCTCCTGCCAAGAGATAAAGAACGGCGCCAACCGGCTGACGTACATCGCCCGAAACGCTTCGGGCAGCATGCGCGAAACGACGACGCGATTTTCCAGGACGAACCCCGCCCCCGAGGGCGACTCGGTGCGATCGTCCAGAACCCACCACGTGCCATCTGCGGCGCGCGAAAGGTCGGCGGCGTAATTCTGCAAAAACCCCGGATCGCCTTCATTGGCGATGCGATGAAACGGCCGCCGAAAACCGGGATGGGAAAACAGGGCCGCGGCCGGCAGCACGCCGCGACGGATCAGGGTCTGCGGGCCGAACAGATCGTCCAACACCATCCGCAGCAGCTGGGCGCGTTGGATCAGGCCGGCGGAGACCGCCTGCCATTCGTCGGCCGGCGCCACCATGGGCAGCGGGTCGAGCTGCCACGGTCGGGGCTGGTGCTGCGGGTCGCCGAACGCGCTGTAGGCCAATCCGTTTTCGCGGATCAACCGCTGTGATTCTTGCCAGCGGCGCGAGAACTCGCCGGGGGCGAAGCGCCCCAGCAGCCCGCTGAGCTGCTGCCAGCGCGGTCGCAAGCCGCCATCGGCCGCGTACGCTTCGTCGTACGCGCCGGCAACTGGACAGTAAGCAGCAGCAAGCGGCGAACCGGTCGGCGCGGGCGCGGCGCCATTGCCCGCGGTCCACGGGCCACCGGTCGATTGCTGCTGTCCTTGCATCATGCCGGAGCCTTACCGCGGCGGAGATCGAGCGTAAGCGGGAATTCAGCCGACCGCTCGCAGGGCGGAGCCTGCAACGGCCCCCCGGTATGCCCGAAACTGAAGAACCGCATTGCGCGGCGGCTCTCTGCTTCGAGGGCGTTGACCGGGAACGTTGTCGGATTGATCCCGCCGGGATGCCCCACATGATACTGGCATCCGCCGGCTGAGCGTCCATTCCACTCATCGATTAGATCGAAGGTGAGCGGCCCGTCAATGCCAATGGTCGGATGCAGGCAACTGGGCGGCTGCCAGGCCCGGAATCGCACACCCGCCACGTACTCGCCCTCGACCCCCGTGGGATGCAGCGGCACGCGTCGCCCGTTGCAGGCGAGCACGTATCGCGGCGAGGTCATGCCGCGGGCCCGCACCTGCACGCGCTCGATCGAGGAATCGACGTACCGGGCCATATACCCGCCGCCGGGCTCTTCGCCCAGCACGTACCACGGCTCGATCGCACGACGCACTTCGACTTCGACCTCGCGGTGAGTGAATTCGCCGATGATCGGGAAGCGAAACTCCTGATGCGGAGCAAACCACTCGACGTCCAACGGGAAGCCGTCGTCGGCGCACTCGCGAATCACATCGCCAAAATCCTGCCAGACGAAATGGGGAAGCATCCACTTGTCATGCAACGTCGTGTTCCACTCCACCAGCGGCTGCTCGTAGGGACGTTCCCAGAACCTTGCCACGAGCGTGCGCAACAGCAACTGTTGCGTCAGGCTCATCCGGGCGTGCGGCGGCATTTCGAAGGCGCGAAATTCGACCAGTCCCAGGCGCCCCGACGCGGCGTCGGGCGAATACATCTTGTCGATGCAGAACTCCGAGCGGTGCGTGTTGCCCGTCAGGTCGACCAGCAGGTGACGGAACACCCGGTCGATAACCCACGGCGGGTAATCCCGGCCCGATTTGATCTGCTCGAACGCAATCTTCAGTTCGTAGGTCAAGTCGCAGCGTCCCTCGTCGACGCGCGGCGCCTGGCTGGTCGGGCCGATGAACTTGCCGGAAAACAGGTACGACAGCGACGGATGGTTGTGCCAGTAGCCGAGGAAACTCTTCAGCAAGTCGGGGCGACGCAGCCACGGGCTGTCGGCCGGCGTGGGGCCTCCCAGCACGACGTGATTGCCGCCGCCGGTGCCCGTGTGCGAGCCGTCGAGGTCGAATTTCTCCGTGCCCAGCCGCGATTGGTGCGCTTCGTCGTAGACCGTGGTGGTGATGTCGACCAACTCGCCCCAGCTTTGCGCCGGATGGACGTTCACCTCCAACACGCCGGGGTCGGGCGTGATTTTGATATGCTGCACGCGGCTGTCGTGAGGCGGCAAGTAGCCCTCGATCACGACCGGCTTTTGCAGCTCTTCGGCGGTTTGCTCCACGGCCGCGATCAGATCCAGAAACACGTCGAGTCGATCGATCGGCGGCATGAAAACGTGCAGCCGCCCCTCGCGCGCTTCGACGCACAACGCCGTTCTGATGACGTCGGGCCGGTCGGCGTATTGACCGTCGACCTTGTAGAGTTCTCCGCCGGCGGGCGTCTCGCTGAAGCCCGGCGGTTGCTGTTGGGTAAAGCTGTCGCCGCCGAGTCCGCCCGGATCGCCGCCGCCGCCAACGCCAGCGGCTTGATTCTGACGGATGACCGTCGCGGCCGCGGCCGGCGCCCGGCCGTTGGCGCCGTAGCTCGCCGGCGACGCGTAGCGAGAACGCTCGCGGCGCAGCGAATCGTACCGGGGCAAGCCCGCCAGCGCCTCCAGCGGATCTTGTTCGTAGTATTCGCCCAGCACCTTCTCGCCGGTGTAGAGCAGCGATTGCAACGGCAACCGGAAGCCCATGGGCGAGTCGCCGGGGATCAGGAACATTTCGTCGGAACGCAAGACCCAGGCGCCGCTTTGCCAACACGGCGTCGGCTCCCACCAGCGATACTGCAGCGGCAGCGCCGTGCCCACCGGACGCGTGACGCCCTGCTCAAACACGCGCGCCATGCGCTCGCGCTCTTCAGGGGCTTCGAGTTTCGAGTCGTGGACGTCGACATTGGCGGGCAAGCGTCGCTCGCGCCAAGCGTAGTACATCACGTCTTCAAAGGCCTGCACGGCGTGATCGGGATTGACTGCCAGGCGTTGGGCCAGGGCGCGTCCAAATTGGTGGGCGTCCTCGGCGGTGTGACCGTAGTTGCGGTCCGTGCTGGCAAACAGGTCGGGATTCTGCCAGATTGGTTCACCGTCGAGCCGCCAGTAACACTGCATCGCCCACCGCGGCAGCGACTCGCCCGGGTACCACTTCCCCTGTCCGTAGTGCAACAGACCGCCGGGCGCGAACTTGGACTTGAGGCGGCTCATCAGATCGCCGGCGAACCGCCGCTTGGTTGGGCCCACCGCCGCCGTCTGCCACTCGTCGCCCGACATGTCGTCGACCGACACGAACGTCGGCTCGCCGCCCATGGTCAACCGAACGTCGCCGCGGTTGAGATGCTCGTCGACTTCATGGCCCAGCGCCTCGATCGCGGACCACTGCCCGTCGGTGTAGGGCTTGGTCACACGGGGATCTTCGTGAACTCGCTCCACGCTCATGGCGAAGTCGAACGTCACCTCGCACGCCTCGTGGGCGCCGGTGATCGGCGCTGCCGACGTGGGCGACGGCGTACAGGCGAGCGGGATGTGCCCTTCGCCGGCTAGCAAGCCCGACGTCGGATCCAATCCCACCCAACCGGCGCCTGGCAGAAACACTTCGGTCCACGCGTGCAAATCGGTGAAGTCGCTTTGGGGGCCCTGCGGCCCTTCCAACGGCTTCACGTCCGCGGTGAGCTGGATGAGGTAGCCCGAGACAAACCGGGAGGCAAATCCCAAGTGTCGCAGCAACTGCACCAACAACCACGCCGAGTCGCGGCACGACCCGCTGGCAAGCGACAACGTGTCCTCAGGCGTCTGCACGCCCGGTTCCATACGAACCAGGTATTTGATTTCGCTCTGGAGCCGCTGGTTCAATTCAACGAGAAAGTCGATCGTCCGCCGCGGCGTCCGGTCCACGGAACCGAGAAACGCGTAGAAACTTTGCCCGACCGGCGCCATGGAAAAGTAAGGCTTGAGATCGGTAAAGACCTCGGGGTCGTACGCAAAGGGGTACTGCTCGGCATTCGGTTCGAGAAAGAAGTCGAACGGGTTGATGGACCGCAGTTCGGCGATCAGATCAACCTCGACAATCAATTGCGTCGTCTTTTCCGGAAACACGCAGCGGGCGAGGAAATTTCCGTACGGATCCTGCAGCCAATTGCGAAAATGGTCCGCCGGGGTGACGTTCAACGAGTAGCTGACCACCGGCGTGCGGCAGTGAACCGCGGGGCGCAGGCGGATCACTTGCGGCCCGACCTCGATGGGGCGGTCGTAAGTGTAGGACGTCCGATGGTGCAGGGCGGCGCGAATGCTCATGAGTTGTCGGTCGTGAAGGGCATCGGGGGATTTTCGGGATTTCGTGGGGCCTGTGTCTCGCGCCGCCTCGCGCAACCTGCCCCGGCAGACCCCCTATCTTAGCTAGTCGAAGCCAGGGTTTCTTCGGGTCAAACAGGGGAAATTCCCGCCGACCACAGTGTAGGTCACGACTGCCGCTGCGACTGGGCCAGCGGCTCGAGATCGCCTTGAGTGAAGAAATCGGCCTGAATTGCCGCACCAATCTCATTGAGCCGGGTCTGAAACTCGTCAATGTACTCGTGCATGCCGCGGGCGATGACGTCCTCGATGGCGGTGTAGTCGAGTACCGCTCGCATCCGGCCAAAGAGTTGCTCCGACCGGCGACGGAACGTCCCCGAGCGGGCCCCGGTGATTTCGTCGAGCGAATTCTGAGCCCTGAGCACGCAAAACCGCATCGCCCGCGGGAAATCGCGATCGAGAATCAGAAAATCGGCGACGCGGTTCGGGGTGATTTGGCCGTGGACCCGGCGATACATCGACAGCGCACTGGTCGACCGCAGCAGCGCCGACCAGCGGACGACGTCCAGCGACGAGCCGACGTCGTCGGGGCTCGGCAAGAGCAAGTAATACTGCACGTCCACAATCCGCGACGTCTTGTCGGCCCGCTCGATCAAACGTCCCATCCGCAGGAAATGCCAAGCCTCGCCGTGAGACATGGTCGTATAGGTGATGCCAATGAGCGTGTGGCTCGCCACGCGCACCGCGTCGCAAAACGCATAGGCGCCGGCCAGCCGATTGGGGCTGCGCGCCGCCGAGCGGACCATCAAATAGAATTTGTTGAGCGCCTCCCACATATCGGACGTGATCGTCTCGCGCACGCTGCGGGCGCTCTCGCGGGCGCGGCTCACGCACGAGAGAATCGAGTTGGGGTTGCGCTCGTCGAACGCCAGAAACTGCACGACGTTGTCACGACTGGCTTCGCCGTAGAGCTTCTTAAAGTCTTCGTGGTCGCCGGTCGTGTCGACCAACGGCGCCCACTGCCCGCTCAGGCCGTCGCCTTCGCCGAGCGTGAGATTGTAGTTGACGTCGATGAAGCGCGCCACGTTTTCGGCGCGCTCGACGTATCGACTCATCCAGTACAGGGAATCAGCCACGCGACTGAGCATGTTGGCAACCTCAGTGAGCGGCGTGATTGTCGGACGACGCCCGGCCGTTGGACGTTCGTAGCACCCAAGTATCCTTGCTCCCGCCGCCTTGCGACGAGTTAACGATCATCGAACCCTCTTTGAGCGCGACCCGGGTCAAGCCGCCCGGCATCACGTAGATCTCTTTGCCGCAGAGGACAAAGGGACGCAAGTCGACGTGCCTGGGGGCCAGTTGATCGCCTGCCAGCGTCGGCACGGTGGAGAGATTCAGCATCGGCTGGGCGATGTAGTTCCGCGGGTTCTCGCGAATCCGCGCGACGCACGCCTCGCGTTCCTCCTGCGTCGCGTGGGGACCGATCAAAATCCCGTACCCGCCCGACTCGTTGGTCGGCTTGACCACCAAGTCCTGCACGTTGGCAATGACGTGCTCCCGCTGTTTGTCGTCGGCGCAGATAAAGGTCGGCACGTTCTCAAGAATGGGATCTTCCTTGAGATAATACCGAATGATCTGCGGCACGTACGAGTAAATCGCTTTGTCGTCGGCGATCCCGGTCCCGGGGGCGTTGGCCAACGTGACGTTGCCCCGGCGGTACGCGTCGATGAGCCCCGCGACCCCCAACGCCGAATCCTCCCGGAAACTCTCGGGATCGAGGAAATCGTCGTCAATCCGGCGGTAGATCACGTCCACGCGCTCGGGGCCGTGCGTCGTGTGCATGTACACGAACCCGTTGTCGACAAACAGGTCGCTGCCCTGCACCAACTCCACGCCCATTTGCTGGGCGAGAAACGTGTGTTCGAAGTAGGCCGAGTTGTAAATGCCGGGGGTCATCACCACGGCCGTCGGGTGGGTCGCGTACGGCGGGGCGCAGTCGAGCAACGTTTCCAGCAACCGCTCGGGATACTCTTCGACCGGCGCGACCGACGTGCCGTCAAAAACCTGCGGAAACGTGCGCTTCATCACCTCGCGGTTCTCAAGCACGTACGACACGCCCGACGGGCACCGGAGATTGTCTTCCAGCACATAGATCGTGCCGTCGGCGTGGCGAATCAAATCGACGCCGCTGATGTGGCACCACACGCTCCGGGCGGGCCGAAAGCCCTCCATCTGCTTGCGATAGGTCGGCGCGCCGAGGATCATCTCCTCGGGCAGCGTTCCGTCGGCCAAGATGCGGCGTTCGTTATAAACGTCGTCGACAAAGAGATTCAAAGCCTGGATTCGCTGCCGCAAGCCGGCCTCGACGCGAGTCCATTCGCTCTGCTCTAGAATCCGCGGCACGAGATCGAACGGCCAGACTTTCTCGGTGCCGTCTTCATGTCCGTACACGTTGAACGTGATGCCGAGATTCCGCAGACTGACTTCGGCCGCGTGCTGGCGGGCCCGCAGTTCATCGCGAGGAATCGCCTGCAGTCGGTCCACAAAGGATCGACACGCCGGGCGCGGTTCGTCGGCTGCGACGAAGGTTTCGTCGTAGCTGGGCGAGTTGTATGTCGTCACGTTTCCGCCTGGAAATGTATTTTTCGCGAATGCTGATCTCTGCCGTGTCGTACTCCACTCGCCTAGTATATGCGCATCGACCGCCTGCGAAGCGGGCATGCTTCAGAAGTCCGGAAATTGGCCGCTTCAACCAATTTGGCGGCGATTTGCGAGCGTCAATGCGTCGTCGGCGACGCATCCCTTTGCCGTCGCGTCTTTGTGGCGCGGGAAGGTGCAAATTTTATGCCGCGCGGGCCGCGACGAGAGCGTTGCTGCAGTTCGCGGCAGCCAGGTCCGATGCTGATTTGGAGATGCAGCCCCCCCTGCCCCGCACCGCAGCGGGGTGCGAGAGAGCGCTCAGCGAATGCGGCTCATCTGCCGCTGAAACTCCCCGCGAAGTTCCTCGAGATCGCCGAAATGCTTCTTGAAATCAGCGACGCGCTGCTTCGGAGTGACCTTCGTCAGCGGCGGTTTTGAAGCCATCTGTTCGACGTAGGCGACATACTGTTCGGGCCGCCAACGAATGAGAAAGTAGCTCAACGCCCAAGCCTGGGCGTAGGCGTCGGTGGCCGTGGCGGGATTGCGAAACGCGTCGTCGCTGCCAACCAGCTGCTCGAACGGTAATAAGCGCCCCGCGTCCTGATTGGCCTGAAACTGGTCCCAGCGCTGGTAGTTCACTTCGCCCACGCCCGACCAACTGCGTGAACTCGACAGATCGGGCGTCTCGAAGTACATCGCCAACCCCTCGCTCATCCACAGTGGATTGTCGTTGAACCGCTTCTGGACCCCGCAGTTGAAGGCGATCTGGTGCGTCGCCTCGTGGACGATCGTCGCCACCAGCGGCTCCGCGGCAGGTTGCGACAACAAGACCGAGATGTCGCGACTCGAACCGCGATTGCTGAACTGTCGCGCCTCGGCCTGCGCCCCGGTCAGGTCGTACATGACAATTCGGTTGGTGGCCATGCTGTAGTAGCCGATGACGTTGGCAACGCTGGGCCCCAACTCCGCCTTGGCGTGCTCGGCGTAGCTCGCCTGGTCGGCGAAAATGAGCACCGCCAGCGGCCACTTTGGCGCGGCGACCTTGCAGCCCCGCTTCGCCATGTAGGCAATGAATGCTCGTTGCAGCCGCTCCAGCAGCGAACTGCACCAGCGGGCATAGGCGTCGGTCGTGTTGTAGCAAACGACGTAATGCTTGGACTGATGCAAACGAAAATCGGCCGGCAGCTCCGCCAGCAGTTTCTCGCCCAGTTCATCGGCATCGTAAAGTTCAAACTCGTCATCGTCGTGCGACCGCTGGCGGACGCGCGGGGCGGGAATCAAATGCAGTTGATCGTCCGCCGATCGCAACATGACGCCGCCGGCCGGGTCCTCCAGCACAACCTCGCCGTCGTGCTGCACGACTTTGCCGTCAACGACGTGCCGTACGTGCTCGACCGCCGTGCAACGAGCGACGGCCAGCAGCAGAGTTGTGGCGATAATCAGGCCAGTGATGCCGCGTGATCGCCCCCACAGCTCGCGCGGATCGCCCCCCGGCGCGGCGCGGCGTCGGCAAAGCGAGACGGAGCAACGGCCAATCACAGTCATACGAAAATCGCTCGATCGCACCGACGGGCAGCGGGAACGGTCCGGGGCAAGGAGAATGCGGCGCCGCAATCGATCTGGAGCGGTCGGCGCGGGCCGCCCAATCCTATTCTACTTCGGCCCCAAAGACCAAGCCGAAAGAAGCCACCCGGCACCCGCGCCACCGCTCCGATCCGCCGCCCGACACGGGCAAAAACCAAGGGAAAAGCGCCCCTAGAACCTTCCGTGCGACGCGGTACAATAGCCGCACCGCCACCTGCTCCCTTAGCTCAATTGGCAGAGCAACTGACTCTTAATCAGTAGGTTCATGGTTCGAGTCCATGAGGGAGCACTCTCTTAACTTGTTGCTGCACAAGAGCTTGCAGCGGCACTCATCACGCCGAATCGTGTCCACATTTTTGCGTGGTACACGCCTCACACGTCTTGGTACACGCTTCAAAGCACTTTGAGCGTGACTAATTCGGCTCCACGCCGCCAGGCACCGCCTCGTCCGCGCTCAGCGATACAGCTTTGGTTGTTCGTCAATAGCCCAACCCCAACAACAACTTGCGGCGTGATGATGAGCGATTGTACGAGCAGAAGCGAACTGCGTAATCGACGCTTGACTGACCAAGGGCTGACCGATTGGCCTGCCCCCAAAACCTGTACCACGGGTTATGAGAGTACGGTTTGGGTAATTCCGCTGCCCCCGCGT
>JAGQOU010000089.1 GCA_020427145.1 Planctomycetales bacterium
GCGAGCCGCGGCGTCTCGCCCGCGGCGAACCACAAAGCCCGCGATGACTTTCCCCCGTCAAACGCTCGATCCCTCGCGCACCACGTGGCACATCACTTGGGGGACCTACGGCACGCGACTTCACGGGGGCGTCGCCCCGACGGTCGACAAACGGCACAATCGCCGCGGCGAGCCGTTTGTGTCGCGGAATCCCACTGTCGAGAAGCTCGCGCGCCGATCGCTGAACTTCGACCCGGTGATCCTAACCCGCGAGCAGAGAGAACTCGCCGAGGAAGCGCTTCCGGCAATCTGCATCCGCGGCGGCTGGACGTATCGCGGTTGCGCTGCGGGCGAGGACCACGTCCACGTGCTGTGCGACATCTTGCCGGACATCCACGGCGAGAAGGTGCGGCGGCTTTTGAAACGATGGCTCGGTCAGAACATGAGCGACCAGTGGCCGCTGCCCGACGGAGCTCGTTGGTGGGCCGTGGAAGGCTCCAACAATGCGATTCACGACGAGGCGTATCTCAACAACGCGTTCGGGTATATTGCACGGCAGCGATGCTTGAGGTTTGCGCCTTGAAACGCGCGCCGCGGGCGAGACGCCGCGGCTCGCAACGCAGTTCAATTCAACACAATTAAATGCGAGCCGCGGCGTCCCGACCGCGGCGAGGTCGCTACTATGCTCAGTTTTCACGCCAACATCTACGCACTGCCAGAGCACGCCGCCCCCAGCGAGCCGCTGTCGCTGCGCGGCGAGTCGCTTGCCCCGCTGCGCGACGGGCAAGGGCGTCCGCCGATCTTCGAAACCTTCCTGCCGGTCACCTTCGAAGCGGCCTACGACGCCCTGATCAAGCTGCCGCGGCTCGATGCGGAGCCCGACGGGTTTCTGGTGATTGCCGGCGACGCAGAAGGCCGACGCTGGCAACTCGACGGGCACTTGTTCGACTTCGGCGACCGCCTGCACCGTCTGCAACTGCACGGCGAGTGCCCCGCCGACGCGCTGGACGACATCCTCCGCTGCCTCGGCTGGCCCGACGCACGCCTGGCGTTTGAGGTCATCACCGACGGCGTCGTGTTCGATGAACCGACGTTCCGCCGCTATGCCGCCAGTGCTTAGCGCGGTTTCTCAAGGGCGCAGGGCGCCCGTGTCAGGGACGGCGGCTCACGCCGCGCGGCGGCCCAACCAGTGGTCGAGACGCGAGCAGGTCCAGATCTTGTTGCCAGCTGGATCCACGCCCCGCAACCGGGCCGTATCGCGGACGATAGCGCGCGCGTGACGGCGGTTGTTGAGTCGGTATTGGCGGACGATCTGGTCATAGTCGTCGCCGGGCTTGACGCCCATTTCGGCAATCCGCTTGTAGATCTCGCCCGATTGCAGGGGCCGAGTGTGGTGAACAGGCGTGGCGTCGATCACGGCCAACTCTTCGGGGCCAAACAGCGACGACCAGACCCAGTCGATGCCCCACCCCGACCGATTGGCTGCGAACACCGGCAGCGTGCGGACGAGCGCCTTGCGTGAAAATAGCGGGCACATCATTTCAACAAACTGCGTGTAACGCAGCAGGTAGCCGTCGTGCGTCTTGAGCGCCTCGTAGCTGCAATCGCCCTGGCCGATCGCCGGTTGGCAAACCTGCAGGTGATAGTCGGCAGCGATGTCAAACAATTGATTGACGGTCGCCGTGTCGGCCGCGATATCGTCGTCGGCAAGCCAAAACTGATCGTACTGCTCCAGCAAGTGCGCCAACTCGCCCTGAAAAAAGTTGTACAACAGCCGGTACTTGAGCCCCTTGCACTGCAGGTAGTACTCCCCGTCGCCGGACCACTGCCCGGGCTGATCGCCGTAGTACACCAGACAGAGATCGAACCGCCGCGACTCAGGACCGGCAAGCCAGGTGGGGTGCTGCGATTCGTTGCCGACGGCGCTCACGACAAGGTTCTTGCTCATAGCCAAGACGACCGTGCGAGGATGAAAGCGGGCGGATGGGCAGTCTTCGCCCCAGAACCGTCGGCAACCTCGGCGGGCCGATCGGCAAACTGCGCGCGTGCTTGTAGCAAACACGGCGAAATGGCGAAATGGCGACGCAGGCGACGCGGGCGACGCAGGCGACGCGGCGGGCCAAAGAGAAATGCCCGGCGCTTTTAGCCTTCCAGCTGACTGCTAGCAGCGAGCCACTCTTCTTCCAGCGCCGCAAGCTCGCGAGTCAGCGTCGCCAGCTGCTCGTGGGCGCGGCGGGCTTCCGCCGGGTCGCTCAGGGCGAGCAGCTTGTCGCCCAACTCCCGCTTTTCGTCGTCGAGCTTGGCGATCTTCCGCTCGATCGATTTGAGCTTCTTCTCCAGCTCGCGCTCCTCGCGCCCCGACAGCTTGCGTTTGCCGGCGCCGGTCGCGGGGACGCCTTCGGGAGCGGCGCAGTACGTCGCGTGTTCCGCCCGCAGGCCGTCCGCCAGCTCCTTGTGGACCCGGTACACGTAGTCGTCGTAGCTGCCGGGGTAACTCACAACCTTGCCGTTGACCACTTCCACCACCTCGGTCGCCACGCGGTGCATGAAGTGGCGGTCGTGACTGGTAAAGATCACCGTGCCGGGGTAGCGGCACAGCGCCTCGGCCAGCGCCTCGACGGTTTCCACGTCGAGGTGGTTGCCCGGCTCGTCGAGCACCAGCACGTTGTGTTGCTCCAGCAACAGCCCGGCCAGCACCAGTCGGGCCCGCTCGCCGCCGCTGAGCACCTTGATCTTCTTTTCGACCAGGGCGCCGCTGAACAGAAAACTGCCGGCCACGCTCTTGATCTGCTGAATGGTCGTCCCCGGCGCCGCTTGGTAGTGCAGGTAGTCTTCTACCGTCCGATCGGCCGGCAGCGTCGTGTAAACGTGCTGCGCGTAAACGCCGATCTGGCAGCCGTGCCCCCATTTCAACGTGCCGGCCAACGGTTCCAGCGAACCCACCACGGTGCGCAGAAAAGTCGTCTTGCCCTGGCCGTTGTCGCCCACGACGCCCACGCGCGAGCCGTGCTCAATCTCCAGCTGCACGTCCTCGGCCACCGTGCGCTCGGGGTAGCCGATCGACAACTGCTCGATCCGCAGCGCCGTGCCCTGGCGGGCGTTGGCCGTGGGGAAGCTGAAGTGAGCGGTCGCCTCGTCGCCGGCGACCTCGACCAACTGCAACCGTTCGAGCTGCTTGGCCTTGCTGCGGGCCTGGCTGGCGGTGTTCGCGTTGGCGCGATTCTTGGCGATAAACGTTTCCAGCTGCTTGCGCTTGGCGAGCGTGGCGGCGTTGGCCCGCTGGTCGTGCTCGCGGCGTTCCTCGAGGTTGGCCAGATAGCCGTCCACGTCGCCGGGGAACATCGTCAACTGGCCGCGAGACAGCTCCAGCGTGTGGGCGCAGGTTCGCTTGAGGAACTCGCGATCGTGCGACACGACCAGGCACCCGCCGCCGAAGCCGTCGAGAAACTCCTCCAGCAGCATCTGCGTGCGCAGGTCGAGAAAGTTCGTCGGTTCGTCGAGAATCAGCAAGTTGGGATCGTGCAGCAACAGGGCGGCCAGCTTCACGCGGGTTTGCCACCCGCCCGACAGCGAACGCACCTCCTGGTGGAGCATCGGCTCGGGCAGCTGAAACTGCCAGGCGATCTCGCCGCACCGCCACTCGGGCTGGCCGCTGTCGCGCTCGAGAAAATCGAGCACCGTTTCGCCATCGCGAAACGGGTCGTGCTGCCGCAGGTAGCCCAGCCGCAGTTTGCGGTTCTTGACCACCTCGCCGGCGTCCAGGTCTTCCTCCTCCAGCAGCAACCGGCAAAGCGTACTCTTGCCGGCGCCGTTGCGGCCAATCAGGCCCACTTTCTGATCGTCGGTCAGCGCGCAGCTGGCGCCGTCGAGCAACGCTTGCTCGCCGTAACGCTTGTGGGCGTCTTGCAGTTGAAGAACGACTGGCATCGGGAGGGATCGGGGGCGGGAGGTCGGAAGTCGCGCGGCGGCGGGCAGACAACGTGATCGACAGCCGCGAGCTCACCAGCTCGCCGGCGGTGGGGCGCTCATCACGCCGCCTTTGCCGCCCGGCGGGCACGCCAGCCGACGGCGGCGAAAACCGTGCAGCATAACAAACACAGCGTCGGCAGCCAGTCGCCGAAGCGGACGTAGAAGGTGGTCGGTCGGGACTTGGCGGCGGGAATCCGTACCTCGGCAATCAACACGTCCGCCTGATCCCGCGGCGTCGCCGCGCGCACGAGTCCGCCGGCGCTGATGGACGCCGACAGCCCGCGGTTGGCGGCGATCACCAGCGGCGTACGAGTCTCCACCGCCCGCAACACGCCGGCGGCCAGGTGCATGTCCAACTCCGCCGAGCCCCAGTACCAGGCGTCGTTAGTGAGGTTCACCAGCACGTCGGGGGCCTCGCCGCGGGCGGTCAACTCCGCGACCTGGCTGCGGATGACGTGTGGCAACGCCGTTTCGTAGCAGATGTTGGGGGCGTAGCGGACGATCCGCTCGGCGTCGCTTGCCAAGGGCAGTGCCAATGACGCCGGCCCCGCGCCCGGAATCGCCCCGCCGGTGATTGGCGTGACCCGCCGCAGCAGCGGCATCCAATCGACCAGCGGCACGTACTCGCCGAACGGCAACAGGTGCATCTTGTCGTACGTGCCGACCACCTCGCCGGCACGGTCGACCATCACGCACGAGTTGAACGCGTCGAACCCCACCTCCGGCAATTCGGCGTACAGGGGCGGTTCATTGGGTTTCAGATCGCGCCAGACTCGGCGGTCCACTCCGACCAGCACGGGCGTTTGCAATTCGTCGACGAGGGCCGCCAGGTAATTCGGCGTGCTTTGGAAGATCCCGGACAGCCGGCGCGGGGGCTCGTAGCCCTCGCCCCGTTGGTGCAGCGGCATGCGGAACATCGTCTCGGGCCACACGATCAAGTCGAGCGGTTCGGCGCTCTCGCGCACCGCCCGGCGAGACAAATCGGCCTGCTGCACCATGACCTCTTCGTCCCGCTCGGCGGTTCCCTTCCAGTCGGAGAGCATGTCGCTTTGGATCAGGGCGATGCGCGCTGGTCGTTCGCCTTTGTCGATTTGAATCATGCCAAGCGGGATGGACGCGGCGGCGGGGATGAACACGGCAGCAGCCGGGCCCAGCAGAATCAGCGGCGCTCGCCGCGCCGCGCGTCGTCGATCGACCCGCCAGATATTGACCGTCGTCGCCACAAGTGCCGCGGTCAGCACCATGACGAACGTAACGGCGTACTCGCCGCCGTACTCGGCCAAGCCCAGCACCAGCGGCCAGCGATACTGCGAATCGGCCAGCGAGCCCATCAGGAACCCCGTCAGCAGATGCGCCCGGGCCAACTCCAACCCCGTCCACACCACCGGCGCCGCGATCCACACCGGCCACCGCAGCCGATGCACGGCCACGCGCGACAGGCCCACGAACACGGGCAGGTACAGCCCCAGGTAGCTCGCGACGAACGCTAGCGACGCCCAAGTCATCGGTTGAAAGGGCAATCGCAACCACGCGATGGTCAGCAGCCAGTAGACGAGACCCGCGACCCACAACGCCCGGTACGGCCGCCGTCCCGGCAGCTGGGGCCAGCTCACCATCGCAATCCACGCCGCCGGGCCAATCCACGCTAGCAGGCTCCAACCCACCGGCGGGTGGGCCAGATAGGTCACCACGGCGCCGACCAGTCCCCAGCGGAGCACCTCGCGCGACGACGCCTCGGCAGCTTCCGAAGGCTTCGATTTCACGCTCTCAGCGGCTTGGCGGCGACGCGACATGCCCGCCAAGCTACGGCCGCCGGCACGCTTTGGCCAGAGCGATTGGAGAACACGATTTCTTATCCCAGAGCCGGGGGCAAGCGCCTGACGGGACCGCGGACCGCGTAGCGGTCCGGCTATGGGCTGAATCGACGCGCAGCAGCGGCGGCGGCGGCGGCGCGCATGACCTACGCCGCCGCGAGCGTGAACACCGTGATCTCCGGCCGGGCGTTGAACCGTACCCGGTGGAGGTACCCCAGCCCCCGGTTGATATACAGCTGCCGACCCGGCGCCAGGTCGTACTCGCCGGCCACGTAGCGCTTGTTGCGCACCGGCACCAACGGCGGACGGAAGAAGGGCGCCTTGCACTGGCCCCCGTGCGTGTGACCGGCCAGAATCCAGCCGCGATAGTCGGCCCACGCCGGATCGTCCGCCCCGTCGGGATTGTGGCACAGCGCCAGCATCGGTTCGTCGCGACTCAACTGGCCCAGGGTCCGCTCGGGATCAAACCGTCGGGAGTAGAAATCCTCGACGCCGGCAATTTGCAAACCGCCGACGCGGGTCACGTCATTGGCCAGCACTTGCACGCCGGCGCGTTCCAGCGCCCCGTGCAGCCGGTCGGCGACGCCGTGGTTGCGGAACTTGCATCCATAGTCGTGGTTGCCCAAAATCGCCAACCGACCCAACGGGGCGGCAGGCAGCGCGCGCACGGCTTCCATCGCCCGGGGGATTTCCTCGTCGCCGTCGCAGGTCATGAAGTCGCCGGTGACGACGAGCAGGTCGGGCTGCAACTCGGCGATGCGTTCCAGCGCGCCGATCAGCCAACGCTGGTCGACGATCGGCCCCGCGTGCAGGTCGCTCACCTGCACCAGCCGTTTGCCGATCAACCGCGGCGGCAAGCCGACGATCGGCAGCGGCCGGCGGACCACCTCGACCCAGTGCGGCTCGATTCGCCAGGTGTAAAGAAACGCCCCGCCCGCGGCGACAGCGGCGCCCTGGCCCAGTCGTTTCAGGAACCGGCGCCGCGACGGGCGGCATTCGACGGGGGCGGCGGGCTCGGCAGCCGACGGCAACGGCAAGGCGGGCATGGGCAAGACTCGGCAAGATGGAAAGCGGCGCCTTTCAGGATCGCACGTCCCAGGCAATCAGGCAAGCAAACCCGCCGCCGGGTCGTGATACCGTTTGCCCAGGAGAGTGGGGTGGCTGGGGACGGAGCGAAGCGAAGCCCCCAGGAACTCACTGGGGGCTCCCTACGGTCGTCCCCAGCCACCCCGATCGAGTTGAAAGGGTATCACGACTCGCCGCCGGCAGCCGGCAGGGCCCAGTTATGCCGATTGCACCGGCCAGACAGCCCCGCCGCCGCGTCGGTTGGTCGATGACGTTCCGACACGCCCCCGGCGCCGGCCGAATCCCCGCGACGGTGACCTATGTTTAGCTAGGGTTCCAAAGCTATCCACGCATCGGTCGCGCTTCCGCACGACGCCGCTTGCACGAGGTCATTTTCTGTCATGTCGCATCCAAATCGCAAGAAGAAGTTCGTCGACCCGCAGGTCCAGGGCGCCCTGGTACGGCGATTGGTGGGGCATTGGCTGGCGTTCATCGGCATGGCCGCGGCCGTGTCGTTCTGCCTGCAGGTGCTTACCAATCCGTTTCAGCCGATCGGCGACCACATCGCGTCGCTGTGGCGCACGCAGGGACCGTTTCTGCTGGTGCTGATCTTCATGCTGCCGGTGTTCGTGGTCGACACGATCAAGCTCAGCCATCGATTCGCCGGGCCGATCTACCGCCTGCGCCAAACGATTCGCGGGCTGGCCCACGGCGAAGACTTCCAGCCGCTGAAGTTCCGCGACTACGACTTCTGGCAGGGACTGGCGCAGGACTTCAACAACATGGTCGAGCGGCTGCGCAGCGAGAAGGGCTCGCCGGTTCGCGCCCTGCCGACGAGCGACGAGACGGTCGACGAGCAACCGGCCGCCAACGCCAGTTGAGCCGCCAACTTTCGCGGCGCACGCCCGGCGACCTCGTCAGGTCGCGGCTGGCGACTCGTTTGATTGCGTTGCATCTTTAGCGGCTGCTTGCCGCGGAGCGACGCGTCCGCCGGCAAAGGGCGACGCCCATCGCCGCGGCCACGGTCGCCAACAGCGCGGAACCGGGTTCCGGCACGGCGGCGATCGCCGACCCGCCGTAGTTGCGCTGCCAGAGCAGAAAATCTCCGCCGTTGTAGCCGGCCGGCTCGGTGAAGCCCGCTTCCCACACGGCCAGATCCGTTTGGTTCGTCTGGCCGCTGTTGTCAAAATCAGCGAGGCTATTCTTCCAGCCGACGGATTCAATCACCACGGCGTCGTCCTGGTACTCGACCAACCAGGCGTGCGTCGCCGGCAAGTCGTACAGATCGAACCTGCCGCCGATTCCTTCCGTGGCGCCGAGCAACGTGAAGCGGTCGCCAATTGCCGGGTCGTACCCCGCATCGAGTCGCACTTTCAGCGTGCCGCCCAGTGCCGCCGGTCCTTCAATCGACAACTCGCCGAAATCGACGCCGGGGGTCGTGCCGCCCAGCAGAAATTCCAACGTCGCGTCGTCGCCGTTGGAGTACCGACCGACGATCTCCAACGCGCCGCTGGCGCCCAAGGCCACCGTGCCGCGAATGTTCTCGACCTGCCCAGGAATCGGGCCACTGCCCGTATCGATTGTCCCGTTGCCCGACAGCAAGGCGTTCTCGCCGACTTCAACGTATTGGGCGTCGAGTCGACCGCCCTCCAGCTGAACGGCTCCGAACGCTTCGATGTTGATGCCCGAGTAAGCGGTCAGCTTGCCGGTGGAGGTGATTCGCAAGGTCATTTTCTGGCTGGCTGCGACGCCGGAAATATTGGCCTCAAAGGCCTGCCCGGCGGTCGAGAGCACGGCTTCCTGATTGCCGCCGCTAACATGCCGCAGGTTGGCAATGCCGGTGTACGATGGCGTGCCGCCGGACCAATTGCCGCCGCTGTTCCACGCGGAACTCGCAACGGCGCTCGCCCAGTTGCGATTGGTCGTCACGGGATCGCTGATGTAGACGCCCGCGCTCGCTCCCCCGCCGCCCAGCGAAGGGACGGGATCGATAATGATGTCGCGGCCGGCGAAGACGTTGGTGCCGACGATGCCCGGCACGACGTTGCCCGGGCTAGCTGGGTTGGTCACGTCGAACACAAGCACGGGAACGTTGCTCACCGTCATTGACCCGCCGGTGGCGAGCACGGTGAATTGATCGATGAAGTACCCCGGCACTGCCTCAGAAACGCCGCCCGAGCCAACGATCTGAATGGTGAACTCCGGTTCGTCGAGCCCGACGTCAATGCCCAACTGCAAAGCAGTGAGTTCGGAGAGCACGGTGACGCTGGCCCCCGTGTCGAAGAAGAACTGCGAGCCGCTGATTGCCGCGCCGTTGTTGGCAGCGTTGATATTAAGAAAGTGCCCGCCCTGCACGACCGTGGGCTGCGACGGATTCTCCCAGATGTCGTCCAGGCCGCCGCCAAAGTTCAAGAAATAGAACGGATTCGACGGCCCGTCGCCGAGCAAACTGAGAGGAGCTTTGCGGGAAATGCCGTGCTGGCTGCCCGTGCCCAGTTCCAAGAAATCGATTGCCGGCGCCCGCACAGTCTTGCCGTCCAGTTCGAACACTTGCGGCAGGCTATTGCGAATGCGCGTCGCGTACTGGCTGGCAAACGGCAAGCCGAGAATGTTGGGCAAATCGGACTCGACCGGCAACGTGGCAATGGATGTGTTGGTCTGACCAGTCAGCGCCCCCGTGTTCATCGTCAGCGATGCGCCGGCGCCGGTGCGAGTCTGCAAGCCGTTCGCGTACAGGCCCAACGGATCGCTGATCCGCGCTTGCAGAAAACCTGTGGCGCCGCCGATCGTGATGAATTCCGTACCGCGAAACCCATCCGACTCGCCCGGATAAGGACCGGCAATATTAAACCCGGCGTCCGCAGCAGTGGTAATCAGCGACGCCGCCGCCCCCGTATCCAGCAGCGCCACGTCGTAGTAAGGCGTGCCGCCGGCCCCCAATTGGGTGCCACTGGGCGACGTGGAAGGATAGGGGAAGAAATCAATGTCGGCGACAAATTCATCAGTCAGCCCAATACCGACCATCGGCAAGAAGCCGTCGATCGGCACGCCCGTGGCCCGCGCGTCGACGGCGTTCGCGGCCAGCGCGAGACTCAGGACTGTCAAACCGACGCGTTGCCGCAAATGCATTGCCGAACTCAATTTCCGCGCAGCGAACGCGCAAATGCGAACGCAAACGAATAGAAGCTCGCCCTGGGCGGGCGCGAATCGAAAGGGAACTGCCGCCACGCCGCAACAACGACGCCGCGGTTCCATCCCTCTGGTGGCGCAAAAGACGAGAAGCCCCTCTCTGTCGAGCTGCGCCGCGGCCGGGTCTTCCGGCCACCATCTAGCCTAAGCGGGGGCAAAAACGCCGTCAAGCAAGGCGAAAACGGCATGTCCCGTGCGGTTGCGGTGATCCGCCCCCGCCGGCGACGGAACCGCGAGCCACGGCCCTGCAACGTCATTCCCTAGCCGGCAGCGCAAGCTGCCGGTTGGCGGGACGCTTGCCGCGCGATCCCCCGGCTTGCGCCGGGGGCTGCCGACTTTGGCAGCATAATAGACCGCTGAAAAAGCCGCCGAATTGGCTCACTTCTTGCCCGTGCGACCGTCGACCATCGGCCGACCGATGCTGTGGTAGCAGTAGCCGCGCCGCTTCATCCGCTCGGGATCGAACAGGTTGCGGCCGTCGAAAACCACCGGATCGGCCATCACCTGGTACATCTCGGCGAAATCGGGCGAGTGGTAATCTTTCCACTCGGTCATGATCGCCAACGCATCGGCGCCCGCGACCGTCTCCATGCGGCGGTCGCAATAGGCAATCTTGTCGCCGTACTTGGCCCGCACGTTGTCTTTGGCCTCGGGGTCGTGAACCCGCACCACGGCGCCGCGCTCCAGCAGCCAGTCGATCAGCACCAGGGCGGGCGCCTCGCGGATATCGTCGGTCCGCGGCTTGAACGCTAGGCCCCAGATGCCGACCGTCTTGCCGGCCAGGTCGCCGCCGAAGTGGGTCTCGATTTTCTGCGCGACGACGCTCTTTTGCCGTTCGTTGACCGCGTCGACCGCCTTGAGAATCGACGGCTCGATGCCGTGGTGCAGGGCCATCGCCTCCAGGGCGCGCACGTCCTTGGGAAAGCAACTGCCGCCGTAGCCGACGCCGGGGAACAAAAAGGCGAACCCGATCCGGCTGTCGTGGCCGATGCCGCGTCGCACGTCGTTGATATCGCCCCCCATCCGCTCGCACAGATTGGCCATTTCGTTGATGAAACTGATCTTGGTCGACAGCAGCGCGTTGGCCACGTACTTGGTCATCTCCGCGCTTTCGGGGCTCATCACGATGAACGGATTTTCGGTCCGCAAGAACGGCTGGTAGAGTTGCTGCAGCACTTCGGCCACCTCGGGCCGTCGCACGCCGACCACGACGCGGTCGGGTTTCATGAAGTCCTCGATCGCCGCGCCTTCTTTGAGAAACTCGGGGTTGCTGGCGACGTCGCAGTCGCGACCGGTGAACTCGCGCAGCATGCCGTAGATGCGCGCGTTGGTTCCCACCGGGACGGTGCTCTTGGTCACGACAACCGCGTCCTCGCGCAGGTGCGGGGCGATCGCTTCGACCACGCTCCACATGGCCGACAGGTCGGCGGCCCCGTCGGCTCCCTGCGGCGTGCCGACCGCCAGGTAAATGACGTCCGCCGGCCTCACCGCAGCGGGCAGGTCGGTGGTGAAGTGCAGCCGGTGGGATTCCACATTGTGCTCCACAAGCTCGCTCAGCCCCGGCTCGTAGATGGGAATGATCCCGGCCTTGAGGTTGTCGATCTTCTTCTGATCGATGTCGACGCAGATGACGTCGTTGCCGCTATCGGCAAAACAGGTCCCGGTCACAAGGCCGACGTAGCCGGTGCCGATGACTGCGATTTTCATGGCTCGAATCCTGAGAAAGCCGCGGCAATGCGGCGAAAACGGGTTGGGGGCTCGGGGCGACTGCCAGGTTGGCGTCGAGGCGGGACCTTCTAGAATACTTCGCACTGCCGGCGGAGCAACTTCTTGGCCCCTTCGCGCAGTATTGTCGGGATGGGACGAGTTTTGAGGGGTTGCGACGAGTATCGCCCCCGCCCGCCGGTGTTGGTAGGGCCTCTTTTTGCGAAAGTTGACATGCGCACCGATGACAGCAGCGGGCCTCGGCCCCGTTTTAGGCATGCTCTGCCGAGTGCGGCCGTGGTGGCAGCCCTCGTGGCACTGGCCGCACCGGCCGTCGCCCGGCCGGATGCGGCCCGGTCGCGACAGGCGATCGACCAGTTGCGAGCTCGTCTCGCGGCCGAACCCGATCGTCTCGGCGCGACGGCAAGCGACAGCTGGCGGGACGTGCCGCTGACTCGGGCCGACGCCGCCATCGCGCAAAAACTGCTGCGCGAACGGCAGGTCGCGCTCATTCGCCAACAGCGCGCCGCCGAGTGGCAGGAAAAGCGGATTGAGATCGGCCAGCAGGCGCTCAAATTCGAGACGCGTCCGTTCGGTCAGGCGCCCGAGGGACGCCGCAGCCTGTTTATCTCGATGCACGGCGGCGGCGGCGCGCCGGCGGCGGTCAACGATCAACAATGGCGCAACCAAGTGGTGTTGTACCAACCGGACGAAGGTTTGTACGTGGCGCCGCGCGCTCCGACCGACGAGTGGAACCTGTGGCATCAAGCCCACATCGACGCGTTGTTTGATCGACTGATTTCCGACGCCGTCGTATTCGCCGGGGTCGACCCCAACCGCGTGTATCTCATGGGCTACTCGGCGGGCGGCGACGGAGTTTATCAGTTGGCCCCGCGGATGGCCGATCGTTGGGCGGCCGCGTCGATGATGGCCGGTCACCCGAACGACGCCTCGCCGCTCAATCTGCGCAACATTGGTTTTGCGATCCACGTGGGCGCCCTCGACGGGGCGTATCAGCGCAATGAAGTCGCGCACCAGTGGGGCGAGAAGCTCGACGAACTCCAACAGGCCGACCCGCAAGGGTACGTCCACCATGTTGAAGTCCACCCCGGGCGAGGCCACTGGATGAACCGGGAAGACGCCTCGGCCGTGCCGTGGATGGCCCAGTTCACGCGCAACCCGCTGCCCGAACGCATCGTGTGGCGGCAAGACGACGTGCCCCAATCGCGGCTGTATTGGTTGGAGGTCGAACCCGAGCAGCGCAAGCCCGGCGCCATGCTGGTCGCCTCGCGGCGCGGACAAACGATTGAGATCGAGCGAGCGGAGAACGTGACGCAGGCGACGGTGCTGCTGTGCGACGACATGGTGTCGCTCGACCGGCCGGTGACGATCACCTACGGCGGGAAAGAATTGTTCCGCGGCGTCGTGCCGCGCACGGGGGGCGTCATCCAGCGGACGCTCGCCGAGCGTGAAGACCCGGCGCTGACGTTCTCCGCCGCCGTGACGGTCGACTTGCCGCAATGAATGCCCGGTATGCGTCCGGTTGCTCAGTCGGCGTCGCTCTGGGCCGTGGCGCCGCCGTAGTAGCCTTCGACGGTCAAGCCGGTGCGAGTGCGGACTAGGTCGGCAATCGCGTCGACCTCGGCGTTCGCCAGCGGGGCGACGAAATCCTCCGCCGGCCGCCGGGCCACGGTGTAGATCTGCACGAGTTTGAGCCCGCCGCCGGCCGCGACGATTTCGTTGAGCCGGTCGCAGAACGCAACCAACTCGGCATCGGTGGGCGACTCGCCCGCCACGCGCATGAACAGCGACTGAATCACCAGCGGTCGCACCCGCGCCGCCGCGGCAATGTTGTCGAGAATCTGCCGAAAGGGAATCGGCGTGCGGTCGACCAGATGAAAATACTCCTCGGTCCCCGCCTCCAGCTTGGCCCAAATCTCGCCATGGTTCGCGTCGAGGATCGCCAGCCCGCGATGGACGTGCGGGCGATGGAACATGCTGGCGTTGGTGATCAGCACCATCTTCACGTCGTCGAGCCCGCGATCCCGCTTGAGTTGCGCACACGCGGAGATCAGCTCATCGAAATTTCTGAAGGTGGTCGGCTCGCCGTCGCCGCTGAACGCCATGTCGTTAAGCCGCCGCAGGGCGGGGGGCGTGTCGCGAAACTTTTGCGTCTGGTAGATCTCACCCGACGCAACAAAGTCGAGCATCTCGCCGAGCTCAGCCAGCAGCGCGTCGGTCTCGACAAACCGCGTCTCGCTCTGCCGTGTGCGGTCGACCTGGCAGTAGATGCAGTCGAAGTTGCAGACCTTGTCGGGGTTGAGATTCACGCCGATGGAAATCCCCCCCGACCGTCGGCTCAACACCGGGTAGACAAAGCGGTTGGTCTCGAAAGACCGTTCGTGGCGGGCGTGAAGTTCGTGCATTGCGCGAAGGGGGAGGCGGAAGGGGGAGGGCGGAAGGCAACCCGCCTGGTGCAAGCCGCGGCGTCTCGCCCGCGGCGCACTTGCATCATAGACCGCCGCCGCCCCTGCGGCGACCGCCGCCACCCTCGTCCGCTCGCTTGAGCGACCCTGCTTGGCGAATCGTGGCACGCCGTGGTAGGCTAATTCTTCCAAGGTTCTCGTCGCACTCACAATCGCTCTGGGCGGAAATGCGTCACCGTGGTCACCTGCCGTTATTCGCTCTCGCACTTGCCGCGGCGGCTGCCGCGGACGCCCACGCTGTGGTAATCGACGACTACACAGTCGGGCCCCTCGTCGTCGACACCCCCGGCGTGACCGAGCAAACAGGCTTGTCGCCAGACCACGTCATTGGCGGACAACGTCACATTGAGATCGGTCAGTACGTCTCGACCTCAACGGTGGAGATTGCTGCGAGCAGCGGCATGCAGTTCAGTTCTGTGGGGTGGGGGTACATGGAGCTGACCTACGACGGCGGCGACTCGCTCGGCGGAATCGATCTGACCGCTGGCGGCGACGACCGATTCCTACTCAACTTCGGCGACATCGGCCCCGGCTTTCATCCCTTGGGAATCTACGTCAACCTCCCGACGTACACTTCCAAGAACGGTCGCAGCATCTATCTGCTGGACGCTTGGGATGGCGTGTCGCTGGAGTTGCCTTTCTCGGCGCTGCCCACCTCGATGGATTCAGTCGACGGCATTGTGATCGACGTCTTTCGAAATCCAGCGGGCACCAGTTTTACGCTGAATTCGTTCCTCACCGGTCAGCGCTCGCTGCCCGGCGACTTCAACCATGATGGCGTCGTCGGCGCACTCGATTTGGCGAAATGGTCGACTGCGTTGGGCGTGAAGACGTCGGGCGGATACCTAGCCTCGGCCGATGCCAACGAAGACGGCGTGGTCGACGGCCGCGATTTTTTGACGTGGCAACGAGCAGTGACGGCCGCGCCGGTGAACTCTGCCGTGCCCGAACCCGCGGCGGCGCTGCTGGCGACGATCACGCTAAGCGGAGCGGCTCTTGCCTCGCTGGCAACACGGGGCCGACGACGGCAATCGGCGATCTAAGCACTTTCGCGCAAATCCAAATGCACCAGCCGCCGGAACAGTTCGCACCGGCCGGCCAGTTCGGCGAACGTGCCGCTGTCGACAATCCGGCCCTGGTCCATCACCACAACCCGGTCGGCCAGTTCCAGCGTGCTGGGGCGGTGGGTGATCATCACCGCCGTGCGGCCCTGGATGAAATCCTGCAGCACCTCGTGGATCAGCCGTTCGCTTTCCACGTCGATCTGGCTGGTCGCCTCGTCGAGGATGAGAATCTCGGGGTCGCGGAGAATCGCCCGCGCCAGGGCGATGCGCTGTCGCTGGCCCCCCGAGAGGCGATTGCCCGCGGGGCCGCACAGGCTGGCGTAGCCGTCGGTCAGCTTGTCTTCGATAAACCGCTCGGCGTGGGCCCGGCGGGCCGCCTCGCGCACCTCGTCGAACGTCGCCTCGGGGCGACCGTACAGAATGTTCGTCGCCACCGTGTCGTCAAACAGCAAGGTTTCCTGCGTCACCACGCCGATCCGCGCCCGCAGGTCGCGCAGCCGCGCGTCGCGCAGGTCGACGCCGCTGATCGAGACCGTGCCGTGCGTCGGATCGTAGAACCGCGGCAGCAGGTTCATCAGCGTGCTCTTGCCGCAACCGTTGGGGCCGACGATCGCCACCGTCTCGCCCGGTTCGATGACGAGGCTCACCTGTTGCAGCACCGGCTCGTTGGCTTTGTAAGCAAACGACACGTCGGAAAACTCGATGCGTCCCAACGGCGCCGGCAATCGCACGGGCCGCTCGGCTTCCACCAACAGCGACTGTCGATCCATCAGTTCGTAGATTCGGTCCGACGCGGCGATGCCCTGTTGCACCGTGTTGAAGACGCCCGTCATCCGTCGCATCGGGTCGCTCGCCCCGGCCAGCAGTCCGTAGAACAGCGTCAGCGTGCCGTGGGTCAGCGGCTCGTGGCTGATGCGCACCTTGAACAGATGCGTCTGCCCGTTGAGCACGAGATACCCGCCGGCGATCACGACGACCACGATCACGGCAATCCCCAGCAATTCGGTCATGGGGCTGACCAGCGAATCGTAAAACGCGATTCGCATCGTGCGGCGGTACAGCAGTTTGCCGTCGCGGTGGAACCGGCTCCGCTCGCGGGACTCGCCGGTAAACGCCTTGATGACCTTGATTCCCGAGAAGGTTTCTTCGAGGCGGTCGTACACGTTAGACAGTTCCGCCAGCGCGCGACGGTTGGCGCGTTTGAGGCTCTTGGCGAGCCAATGGATCAGGTACCCGGCCACCGGGGCGATGAAGGCGGTGATGAGAAACAGCCGCCAACTGACCCAGGCGGCTCCCGCCAGGCAAACCAGCGCCTTGAGCGGCTCGCGCAGCACCGTGCCCCACACGTTGGCCACGCCCACCGACGCGATATTCACGTCGTGGGTGAATCGCGTCATCAGATCGCCGGGCGAGGTCTCGCGAAACGTTCCCAGGTCGAGCCGCAAGGTGCGACGATAAAACTCCTTGCGCAGATCAAACCCCGTGAGGGCGCCCAGCCGCGACGACGCGTACGAACCGATGACGCGAAACGCCGTCTTGAGCAGCGTCCCCAAGACCAGCGCCGCGCAAATCACCACCAACGTTTTGAACGCGGTCGATGGCAACACGCGGTGCGCCCAGGGGCTGAACCGCTCGTAGATCGCCAGCTTGGAACGCAAGAACGCTTCGCGGTCGGTCAGGCGCGCCAACAACCGCTGTTCTTCGGCGCTGTCGCCGGGCGGGGCCGCTTTCACGGCATCCTTGGCGGTAGCGATCGACGGGGCCAACTCGGCGATTTCGGCTCGCTTCGTCTCGATTTCGTCGTCGAGCCACTGGGGCACGCTCTTGCCGACCATCACCACGTCGACGATCGGCGCGATCGCGGTGATGTTGCCGCCCCAGATCACCGCGACGGCAAGAGAGCAGAGCACCGACGCGGCCAGCGTGAAACGGTGATTCAGAGAGATGCGCAGGACGCGAAGGAAGTTGTTCATCGCTGACGGGCAGGTGCGGGAACCGAGAGAGCGCCGGCAATGCTGGCGCCAAAAGCGCAAAAGTTGCGCGCGGGTTGTAGCAGATGCCCGGGCGGCGACCAAGATCGGCCGACGCGGCGGCCGCTGTTGCTAGCGGCCGTCCAACTCGGCCTTGCGCTGCCGAGCCTTGTCGACCAGCGGCTCGAGCTCCTGATTGCCGTCGTACAGCGAGATGACCGTCGTCAGCACCTCGCGGGCGGCCAGCGTCTGGTTGTCCGCGGCAAGTTCGTCGGCCTTGGCGAGCTGCTCCGCGACAAAGTCGGCCAGCTGCTGTTGCTGCTGGGCCTGCGCGCGGATCTCGCCAATGCGCAGCTTGGCGAGTTCCACGAACGCCCGATCGGACAGGTCGTCGCTTTCGTCCAGCAGGTTCACCAGCCCCTCGTACCGCTGCCAGGCCGTCACCCGGTCGCCGAAACGCTCGTAGCGGCGGGCCTCGGCGTACAAGCGTTCGGCCTCGGTCTCGGGCGTGCGGCCGAAGCGATCGAGGTTCTTGATGCGCTCCTCGGCCCGGTTCATGGCGTATTTCAGCTCGAACGCCTCGATCTCGGGTCGATGCTCGGTTTCGGGGAAGCGCTGCAGCAGTTCCGAGAGATAGTCGTCCTTGGCCCGCCGCCAATCGACGGCGCTGTCCGATTGCATCAGCGGCGCGGCTTTGGCCCACAGCTGGGCCTCGCTGGCCGGCCACAGGGACCACACGGCCCCGCCGATCACCGCCGCCAGGCAGAGCGCCAGAAACCACGCCCGCTCGTAGAACGGGCTGTCGTCGCGCGTGTGCGTCTGGCGGCGACGAATCTTCTTCAGTTCAGCGCGATCGGCCTGGCTGGCGCCCATCGCCAGCGCGCCGCTCTTGCCAGCCAGCGCCTGTTGGGCGGCGCCAACGCCCTCGGCGGCCTTCTGCTTGGCGTTCACGATCGCCGAATGGGTCACTTCGGCGGAAGCGAGACGGTCGACTCGCTTGCGTGCCAGCAGTTTGGAGACCAGCACGTCGAGCCACACCGGGCAGTCGAGCACCTTGGTGGAGATGCGCGGCGCGGGCGTCTCGCGGCGAGCGGCCTTCAGCGCCGTCGGCGAATCCGCCGGCCAGGGCAACTCGCCCGTGAGGCATTCGTACAGAATCACGCCCAGGCTGTAGAGGTCGCACGCCGGCAGGGCGGCCGACTGGTGGCCGCGGAACTGCTCGGGCGACAGGTAGTGGGCCACCTTCATGGGGCACCGCAATCCGACCACCTCGTCGGCGTCAGCCCAGGCGCAGTCGAAACCGATGAGCTTCACCCCCCCGGCGGCCGGCAGCAGCACCCGGTCAGGCGTCAGCCGTCGGTGGACCACGCCGGCGCGATGGGCCGCATGCAGCGCCAGGCAGATCGAGTCGGCCAGATCGACGACCATTTCCCACGGCAACCGCCCACGGCGATCGAGCAGAGCGCGGAGCGACTCGCCGTCGACGTATTCCAGGGCGAGATAGGGCTGCCCGTTCTCAATGGCGCCGCCGTAGTGCCGCACGACGCCGGGGTGGGCGACCTTTTGCAGCCGTTTGACGTCGGCGAGCAGGTCGTGGTTGGTCGCGCCCAGCGCGCCGCGAATGACGCGCGGATCGAGCAGCTTGACGGCCATCGAGACGCCGCGCTCGACGTGAACGCCGCGCAGCACGTTGCTGTCAGCGCCCCCGAGCGGCTCCTCGAGCGCAAATGGACCAATCCGCGAAAGCTGCATAGTACCCTGACCACCAGAAGCGACGCCCCTACGGGCCATTCTAATTCAGGGTACGAAGCGAGCAATTCGAGCCGGCGTTACGCCCTGCGACGCGAGAGGCGAGCGGCGGGCGTAAGCCCGCTGTTCACACGCGTCGCCAACCTGCAGCCGCCCCAACGCACGCACCAACAGGCGGCTCACGCCGCCCGCTCGCCGTGGCTGAGCGTCGCGTTCTGCCGGCTTCGCAATGCACCAGCCGGCAGGCTACCCCGCCAGCCGGTCGATGCGATTCTCCACGGGCAGCGCCGGCATGGCGGCCGGAACATGACGAAATTGCATCATGTAAGCGTCTTCGGGCGAGTCTTCGTAGAACGACCGCAGCACCATCGTGGCGCGGAAGCCCAGTTGCTTGAAGAACAGCTGCGCCGGAAGGTTCGTCTCGCGCACTTCCAGCGTGATCCGCGTGCGGCGCTGGCTGGAGAGCTTCGAGACGAGTTTGTCGACCATCTGGCGGCCGACGGCGCGGCAACGGAATTCCGGAGCCACGGCAAAGTTGAGGATGTGCAGCCGCGTCTTATGCAGCTCGTAAATCATGAAGCCGACGACGCGCTCGCCGTGCTCGGCGACCATGCCGATGCAATTGCGCTGCCGCAAGCACCGGATGAAGTCCTCTTCGAACCAGGGAAACTCGAAGCTGTGCTGCTCGATCGAGAGCACCTCTTCCATGTCCCGGCGAATCATCCAGCGGATATGCACCCGCACTTGCTGCGTGGGGAGAGAGCTCATAGCAGCGGCCTCCTTCCGTGTCGGCCCGAAGTTATTCATCGCGTGATAGGGGGCGTTGTGGCGCACGCCGTCTCCGGCAGCAACCAGGATCCGTTTGCCGTGACCGACCCAGTCCTTGAGTCGGGACAACCAGTTTTGATCGTGAGAAGACACGCCGCCGCTCACAGTAAGCGTCCAGAACATGCGGCCGGAAGGCAGCGGGCGACGCGATTTCCTCGCTGCTCGTGTTCGCAATCATGCGGCTGAGCGGCAAACCAGGAGAAACGTCGTCCGTGACCGGCGTTCGCGAAAACTACCAAAAGGGTCGGCGCGTGCCAAGCGCGAAAGATGCCCGGTTTCAGCGAGAAACCAATTTCGATTCGCGGCGTCCGCCGCCGCCGACCCGGCGCCGGTCGCACCGACTGCGCCGCACGAAGGGATTCTACGGGGTAGCGCAATCTGGAAAGCAGCGCCGGTTGCGTTCGGCTGGCCGGCATCGGCGCTGTGGCGCGCGTAGAGTTAGAAAACTGCGCCCAAACCGCGCACTTTACCTGCCTTCTACGCATTGCCGCGCGCCATGGAACCGACGCTCGAAAACGCCCCGCCAGACCTGCCGCAAGATAATGCGCGCCTTCTGCAAATTGGCCTGCTGGCGTTGTTGATGCTGGCATGCGCGTACCCGCTGTCGATCAACATCGTTGATCCCGACTTGTGGGGGCACGTGAAATACGGGCAGGACTGGATCGCCGACGGCCACCTCCACCGCACCGCCACGCACGCCTACACGGCCGAGGGTTACCCCTGGGTCAACCACGAGAACCTCGCCGAGCTGACGTTTGCGTGGGGCTTCGACCACCTGGGGGTTTACCCCATGCTGGTGCTGAAATGCCTCTGGGGATTGGCGATCCTGGCCACGATGGCGTGGCTCGCCCGCCGCCAGGGCGTGCATCCGATCACCGCCTGGGTGCTGCTGTTGGTGGTCGCGTACAACTTGCAAGCCTTCTTCCCCATGCGGCCGCAACTGCTGTCATTCGGGTGGTTCACGGCCATCATGGTTTGCTGCCATCTGGCGTTCGAGCGGATGGCCGACGAGGGCCGCGTGCATCTCAAGTGGCTGCTCGCCGTGCCGGTGCTGATGGCGTGCTGGGTCAACTCGCACGGCGGATTCGCGCTGGGGCTCGCCGTGACCGGCGTCTTGCTGTGCGGGCGGATGATTGAATTGTTCGCACGCCGCGGCTGGGCCAGTTGGCGCGATCAATTGGGCATCGCCATGGTCGGCCTGGCGTGCCTGGCGTCGACCCTGGTCAACCCGTACGGCCCGGGGCTGCTGGAGTGGATGGCCAATTCGCTGGGCAACCCGCGACCCGAAATCACGGAGTGGGCCCCGCTGCGACCAGAGCACCCGATGTTCGTCACGTTTGTCACGCTCAACCTGATCGCCGTGGCGAGCTTGTGGCGCACCACCGTTCGCCGCGACTGGACGCAGATCGCCATCCTGGCCATCACCTGCTGGCAAGCGTGGGCCCATCTGCGCCACATTGCCTTTTTCTCACTCATGTGCGGGTTGTGGTTGCCGGTGCATTTTCAATCGGCGCTAGCCAGCCTGCGGTCGAAAAAAACGGGCGACGCGACCGGCGAGACGCCGGTGGAGACCGGCGGCGCCGCGGCGCACGCGCCTCACGCGGCGCCGGCGTGGATGAAGTGGGCCGCCGCCGCGGGCATCGCGTGCGGCGTCACAGCCCAAAGCTGGGCGCTGTCCGAGCAGTTCACCGATTTCCCCGTCTGGCGCAGTCACTTTCCCGTCGACGCCATTCAGTACATGGTCGACCACCGCATGCGCGGCAAGTTGGTCGTGAATTTCAATTGGGCGCAGTACGCCATCGCGGCGCTCTCGCCGGAGGTGAAGGTCGGCTTCGACGGCCGCTTTCGCACCTGCTACCCGCAGTCGGTCATCGACATGCACTTCGATTTCCTGCTCGGCGGACACAAGGGGCTTCGTTACCGCGCGCCCGACTCCGGGCCGATCGACGGCCAGAAGGTGCTGTCCTACATGGACCCCGACATGGTGCTGATCGACTCGCGGTACGGCGATTGCGTCGCAGTGATGCATGAACAGGCCGAAGCGGACGATCCCGCGTGGACGCTGCTGTACAGCAACCAGATGTGCGAACTGTACGGCCGCACCGAGCGATATGCCGACCCGGCGAGCCCGGACTTCATTGCCGTCGACGAGCGGCAGATCGGCCAAAAGTTGTTCGAAGCGCGCTTCCAATGGCCAGCGCTGCCCGACCGCAGCCTGGCCGAGGAACTCGACGCCCAGGACGCGCTCTCGGCCCCGTCGCCGCGACTGCCCGTGAGTTCGCCCCTGCAAACTGTGAATTGAGATTTGAATTTGAGCCGGCCGCGTTACGTCCGGACGACTCGCCCCCGATTCGAGACCACGAAGCCATGAAGACGACCGATTCCGCCCCGAGCATTGTCGACGCGCCGCCGCACGAAGTCGCCCGGTCCGAGCCGCCGCGGGCCGACCGCGCGTTGACCCGCCGCATGGAAGCCCAGCTGGCCGTGGCCGAACAGACCGCGCGCGTCGCCCAGGAACTCGAAGCGGCTCCGCCGATCGAGGGGCGCACGCAGACGACCCTGGCCGTGTCGGTGGTCATTCCCTGCTACAACGAGCGCGAGACGATCGTCGAGATCGTGCGCCGCGTGCAGATGGTCGGCGTTCATCGCGAGGTGATCATCGTCGACGATTTCAGCACCGACGGCACGCGCGACCTGCTGCTATTGCTCGACAACGAGCCCGACATCCGCGTGCTCATGCACGGCTACAACCGCGGCAAAGGCGCCGCGCTGCGCACGGGCTTCTCGGCCGCCACGGGCGACGTGGTGATGATTCAGGACGCCGACCTGGAATACAATCCCAACGACCTGCCGCGCCTGCTGGAGCCCATCGAACGGGGCGAAGCGGACGTGGTGTACGGCTCGCGGTTTTTGGAGGACGCCCACCAGGACCCCTCGCGGATGCATCGGCTGGGCAACTGGGCGCTGACCGCCGCGTCAAACCTCGCCACGGGACAGCGGCTCACCGATATGGAAACCTGCTACAAGGTCTTCCGCCGCGAGGTGCTAGACCAAATCCACATCGAGCAAAAACGGTTCGGCTTCGAGCCGGAGATCACCGCCAAGGTGTCGAAGCTGGGTTATCGCATCAAGGAGTTGCCGATCGGCTACGACAGCCGCGGCTACGAAGAGGGCAAGAAGATCGGCTGGCGCGACGCGGTCAACGCGTTCTATTGCATCGCGAAATACGGCGGCCGGCGGTAGCGACTCGATGGTTCGCCATCTCAAAGACAAGACTCAGCACACTCAAACGTGAAGCCCACAATGGCCGCGACCACCGAGACTTGGCGTGACTTATTCACCAACTGGCCCGCAGAGGTGCCGCGGCTGGGGTTGATCGTTTCGTCGTTGGCCGACCAGACGCCGTTCAGGAACTTCTGGATTCGCGGGGAGCTGCTGCTGCTGGAGCGGAACGTGCCCGACGCGAATGGCGGACGGTTCGTGCTCATTTCGTTCGACGTGATCAACACCGTCAAGCTGAACAGCCCGCTCAACGCCACGATGATCGCGGCGGCCGGCTTCAGCAACGGAGCCCCGGCGCTCGCCGCGCGCTGAGCAAGACGACTCCGCGCGCCGCGACTCTGTAGACCGTAGCACGCCCGGCGGGCGGAATCCGCCCACCGGACGTTCAAACGGCCTCTTCCAACTCGATCGCAGCGGGGTAGGCCGCGTCGGGAAACAACTCCGGTTCGGGCGACGCCGGTGATGCGCGCAGCCTGTCGCAGCGGCGCATCCGCGCGGCGAGCAACTCAAACCCCGCGAGCACCGCCAAGCCCACCGCGGCGCCGCCGTACCACAGCGCGTCGCGGTTCCACTGGTACGCCAGGCCGCCGACGCTGGGGCCGATCATCCACGCCAGCGACAGCATCAGCGAGTAATACCCCATATAGGCCGACTCGCTGCCCGGCGGACTGCGATTGGCGACGTACCCCGCCGACAACGGCAAAGAGAGCATCTCGCCCACCGTGACCACCAACATGGCGAACACGGCATACCCCGGGGCCGACCCCAGCGGCAACATGCCAAACCCCAAGCACGACAGGAACAGACCCCAGCCGACCGTGCGCACCAACGGCAAACCCTGCACCATGTCGACCAACAGCATCTCGACCAGCACGATAACTGACGTGTTCACCGCGAACATCAGCCCGATCCGCGGCTTGCTAAAGCCGAAATGATCGCGCAGGTACAGCGGATAGGTGGACCCGAGCTGGAAGAACACGCACGTCCCGGCCAGCATCAGCGCGAGGAACACCATGTACTCGCGATCGCGCAGCGGCGACTTCGGCGCAGGCGCGTCCGACTCGTCGACGGCGGGGTTCTCCAACCGGCGAAAGCGAAAGAACCACGCCAGCGCCGCAAACGCGGTCAACGACGAGCACGCGTCGACGACAAACACCGCGGTAAACTTCCACGACGCCAGCACGCCGCCAATCGCGGGGCCGAACGAGAATCCGAAGTTCGCAGCCAGCCGCTGCAGCGCAAACGCCCGCATGCGCGTTTCGTGGGTGGTGAGCTTGGCGATTGTCGCGGCATTGGCCGGACGCACCGCGGCCGAGGCCACGCTCCAGACGAACAGGCTCGCGGCGATCGCCTCCCAACTGCGACCCAGCGGAATCAACAGACACGCCGGCGCCGACAGCAGCATGCCGAGCGTTTGCACGCGAATCGCGCCAAATCGGGCGGCTAACCGTCCGCCCAGATACGATCCGACCACCGCGCCCAGCCCGAACACGCTGATCAGTCGCGTGGCCGACGCCTCGGGCATGTCCATTTCGCTGGTCAGGTACAGCGTGAGAAACGGCAGCACCATCGCCCCGGCGCGGTTCACGAACAACACCACCGCCATCAGCCACACCTCGCGGGGCAACCCGGCATAGGCGGCACGGTAGCGAAGCCAGGCGCGGGTCATGGCACAACGGGGGGCGAGGGATCAGGGGCAGGAAGCAAGCATGTGGTGGAAGACACGGCACGGCGGGCAGGGGTTCGTCGGGCAATTTCATGAGCGTTGTGCGGCCGGTTCGACGGCGTGGCTCGCGACGCGGCGATAGCGACCGCCAAGCTCTCGTACCCCGCTCACCACTTCTCTTGCCCGGTCACCGCCAGCACGCTCCCCCAGAGTTCGCCTTCGACGTCGAGCTGTTTCTTTTGCCCCGTCGCCACGACCAGCGGGACGTGGACGAGTTGATCGTGCCACAACGCCACCATCGCGTCGGTCTTGCCCGCCATGCCGGCATGCACCGCGCCGCGGGCAAACCGCTCGCAGAGCAGCGAGTCGACGGCCGTGGCCGGCACGCTGCGAATTTGATAGCTGGGGTCGAAATACTTGACGCTGACCGGCACGCCCTCGGCGCGACAGAAACTTTCGATCTGCGTCTTGAGGAAATACCCGATGTCGCCATGGCGTTGATTGCCGCTGGCGTCGCAGTCGCGCGGTCGATCGGCCAACAAATGCTGTCCCGCCCCCTCGGCGACGACGATCACGGCGTGTTCGCGCGCGGCCAGACGATGCTGCAGTCGCGCGAGCAAACCATGCTCGCCTTCGAGCTGAAACGGCTCTTCGGGAATGAGACAGAAATTGACTTCGCCGCTGGCCAGCGTCGCGGCGGCGGCGATAAAGCCCGCCTCGCGGCCCATCAACTTCACCAACCCCACGCCGTTCAGCACACTCTTGGCCTCGACGTGCGCGCGGTCGATGGCAATCTCGGCCTCGGCCACCGCGGTAAAGAAGCCGAACGTGCGGTAACAAAACTTGATGTCGTTATCGATGGTCTTGGGGATGCCGATCACCGCGATCGGCAGTTCGCGGCGGGAGATCTCCGCGGCAATCGCGTGGGCGCCGCGCTGCGTCCCGTCGCCGCCGATGCAGAACAAGAGATTGATCCCCTCGGCCGCAAGAAAGTCGACCGTCACGCGCGGCTCCTGCGGGCCGCGCGACGTGCCGAGGATGGTGCCGCCTTGGTGGTGAATCGAGGAGACCAACTCGGCGTCAAGCTTGATCGGCGGCCGTCCCTCTGCGGGGTTCAAGCCCTGGTAGCCGTGGCGAATTCCCAGCACGTGGTTCACGCCATAGTTGTATTGCAGTTCCTGCACGATGCCGCGGATCACGTTGTTGAGCCCCGGGCACAACCCGCCGCAGGTGACGATCGCGGCCTTCACCTCCTCGGGGCGGAAAAAAATCTGCTCGCGCGGCCCGCCGACTTCCAGCGACAGCAAGTCGGGTTCTTCGCCGGCGCGCAACCGGGGTTCGTACAGCAGCCGCATGTCGTCGAGCATGTAGTTGCCGCGGCCGTCGCCCAGCGTCGTCGACAGCTCCAGCGGCGAAGCAACGCGACGCGGCCCCAGATTGGGGATCTGCAATTGCGATTGGGTCAACGAAACAGACATGGCGCGGGGAACTGGCAGCAGGGAGCAGTCGGCGGGGAAAGTTCCGGGAAGCCGCCAATTCTAACGCGTTCACCCAGCAACTGCCCACCGCCGAAGCGCAGCGAAGGCAAGTTCTCGCAATACTCTGGTTGGCTCCCGAACGTCGGAGATCGGCATTCGACCGCAAATTGCAGGGCAAACATCCCTCGGCCTGTAGGGCCGAATTCACGAAAGCCCAGGGCGCACTGGGTCGGAAACACGATCGGTTCGGGAGCCCTGAAGGAGCGCGCTTCCGCCGGGTCGCCAATTCCCCGCGGGCCGCGCCGCCGCCCCTTTCCGGAATTTGGGCATTGTCACGAGCCCAACGCGCAATCGCAGCTCACAGCCACCCTTGCGCACGATACCACGCCACGGTGTCGGCCATCTGTTCTTCGACCGTTGCGGAGGGGCGGTAATCGAGTTGCCGGCGTATCTTCTCGTCGCTGCAGACCCAGCCCGGCGCGTAAATCTCGCGGACCTTGTCAAAATTGACCAGCGCCTGTTTGCCCCGCCACTGCGACACGAGTTCGGTCACGCCGCCCACCACCCAGAAGGCCGCTTTGGGCAGCGGCAGCGCCGCGACAATCCAACCAGCCGACGTGGCGCCCAGCCGACCAAACTCGCCGTAACTCATGTTGCGCTCGGCCGCCACATAGTACACGCCTTGGCCCGGCGCGGCGTCAGTCGCCCCCGGCGCAGGCAAACGCTCGCCGCGCACGGCGGCCTGCGTCAGCGCCGCACACAGGTCCCCCGCGTACACCAACGACACGGGCCACTTCGTGAATCCCGGCGTGGGATGCACCGGAAACATCCGCATGCCGCGAAACATTTGCAGCGTCGCCTTGTCGCCGGGACCGAACACGATGGGCGGGCGAATGACCGTGATCGGCACCCGATCGGCAAACTCGGCCGCAGCTCGTTCGCCCGCCAGCTTGCTGCGGCCGTAGTGCGACACCGGCGCCGGGGGATCGTCCTCGCGGCGGGGCGACTTGAACGTCCCGGCTCCCCCCGCGGCCAGCGAACTGGTCATCACCAGCACCGGCGGCGGGTCCTGGGCCGCGCACGTCTCGGCTACGATCTGCACGCCGGCGGCGTTGTCGCGGTGAAACTCCGCGGCATCGAGCGCCTTGGTTCGCCCGGCGAGATGAAACACGACGTCAACGCCGCGCAGCGCCGCCTGCACGCTCTCGGCATCCTGCAAACTACCGTAGGCGAGCGCTACGTCGAGCCGTTTGAGTTCGGCCACGTCGGACGTGGGTCGCACGAGCGCACGCACGGTCCACCCCTGGCGACAGACGTGACGAACGAGATTCGTCCCGACGAAACCGCTGGCGCCAGTGATGAGGCAGTGGGGCATGGCAAGCAAACGGGATAACGGGCAGCGGCCGACGAACAATGCTATCGCTGTATCGTGAAGGGCCGCGAGTCGCTTGAAAAGGGGCGCAGCACCGCCCGAACTCGCCAATCTGGGGCTGCGCCGCCCTCGGCCAATTGCGCAATTGCGACGGCGACGGCCATTTCTGGCGCCTAGACCGTCTGCCGGGGCGTCCCGTACCATGGAGCCGCTGCCTTGCTCGTCCTCCCCCGTAACCAATGTCGCCGCCGTGACCGCGCGCTGCGCCCGTGAAAAACCCCTGCCGACAACCTGACGATCGCGAGCGAGCGCTGCTTGAAGAAGCGGCCGGCTATCTCAACTTCTCCTCCGGGACAAGCGATACGCGGTTTCTCAATCGGCTGAGCGAGTTGTGGCGTTCGCTGGAGAGCGATCCTGCCGAAACGCCCGCGGTCGAGCGCTTTGCCGCGTGGCTCGGCGAGACCATCGACCGACTGGAAGCGACCGGCGGCGCCTTTGCCGACGTGACCCAAGCCCGCGGCGTCGTCTCGCTGCTGCCGGAACTGCTGGCGGCCTACCGCTTGTTTCACCGCGATCTGCTGCACCATCAGCCGAACGAGGATCTGTGGCGGCCGTTCTTCATCGGCCGGGCGTGCGAGGCGCTGCTGCTGGAGGGTCCGCCGTGGGACGAGACGGATCGCATCCTCGACGGCGCCATTCATCGACTGAACGACTACGTCGGCTATCGCCCCGTGCCGCAACTCTCGGGCGACGCGCGGGCCGAGCCCTACCCGAACGAGTACGTCCGTCCCGTGCCGTTGTTCATTGCGGGGGCGGGCGTCGCCGCGGGTCGGTACGAGCGGCTGCTGTCGCGGGCGATGGAAATCCTGCGCTCGACCGACCCCGACCTCTTGCAGCGCGCATGGTTCGATCTCGACCGCTTGGAGGAAATCTCGCTGGACCCGCGGGCATATGACTTCGATCACCCGGCCAATCGACGCCCGAATTACCACTTTGGCATGTGGGATCCGTTTCAGATATCTGAGAGCGGCTACTACACGCGGTTCGTGCTGCAGCAGCTCACGCTCGACGCCTTGCTGAAGCGCTGCGAACAGAGCGGGCAGGACGAGGAGGATCACTTCGAAGAAGGCGCCGCGGTGTTGGCCGGCACCATGCTCATGGCCTCGGGCACCAGCGGCGACGGGCCGGGACGGCACGACTCCGAGACGACCCTCTCGACGCTGCTGCCCCATATCGCCGCCTATCGCGACGACTTCTACCAGCAGCAACTCGCCAAGACCGCCGGGCCGCTCGGCGAGCGACTGCGCGCCGAGGCCCAGAAGCGGCGGCAACCCTTCGGCGGAGCCCGGCAACACCTCAATCACGAACTCGCCCGCCGCCGCGCTATGCAGCTGCAACGGGTCCACCTCGCGCTGCTCTTTGCGCGCATGGGACGCCGCGAAAGCGCCCTGCGACAAGCCGACGCTGTGCGCGTCGCGTCGGCGCGCATGCTCACCGCGATCTACTGCCGGCTGACCTCGGGGCACGACGCGCTCGATCGCAACGAACTCGCCACCGCGGCCGACAATCTGGCCGAAATCCAGGAGCTGCTCCACCGCGGCATTGAGTGCGGGGCCCTGGTCGACCCCTGGAACGTCGTCGGCTTCGCCGCCAACTACAGCCTGTTTCCCGCGTTGGAAAACACCGTACACGACTGGCGGGTCGACGAGCTGATCGAACTGGTCGAGCAGATCCTCGACCTGTGCGCCCGGGCGTGGAGCGAAGCGGCGGTCGTCGACGACTCGGCGCTGGAACAGAAGTTCAAGAAAATCCTCAACGACCTGGCCGGGTGGTGGGACCAATACGCCACCGCCACGGTCGAAGGCGTCCCGCGGCTGGTCGCCAAGGAAATCGAAGTCTCGTCCAACCTCGTGGCCGGGGCGCTCAACGCCTGGCACAAGTCGGGCGCCGCGGCCGGCGACGTCGGGTTCTGGGCGCTGTTCGTCGAGCAGTTCGATTCGTCCAAAGCGTTTCAACTGGTCGTCGAGGCCTTGCTCGATCACGGCGACGTGGTCGCGTCGCGCGCCCTGATGATGCAATGGGTGCATCAGCGCTACCTCACGCCGCTCGACGACGGCGAGGTCTCCTGGCATCCGCTCGCGCTGCGGTGGCTCGCCCTGGTCGAACAGCAACAGCACGCCGACGGCGTCGATCGCTGGGACGAGGTCGCCAAGTTCTTTGCCTTTCTCGAAGCCAACGCCGAAGAGTACTGGCGGGCGCCCACCGAGCTGTTCGCCAACGACGGCCCCGAAATCGAAGACGACGACATCCCCTTTGGCGACGCCGACGAGGACGAGTACGACGACGAGGACGACGGCACGTACGGTGGCGACGACTTCTACGAATACGATTCCGAAGACAGCGCCTTTGAATACGACGAAGACGGTGGGGAAGAGGACGAGCTGTTCGGCGCCGCGTACGAGGAGATGGTCTACCGCGACAGCACCGACGACGGCATCGAAGGCGATCTGGCCGACGACGGCTACGAACCGCTCCACAGCGAGTGGGAATACGAGGCCGATCGGCTGGAGCAACGGCTCGATTTTCTCAACACGGTCGCCCGACTGTGGAAACACTCGGCGATCACCTGGGGCGGCGCCGGCGAGGCGCCCGAGCGACGCGAGCTGCTCGACCAATGGCTGCGACAGGCGGCCGCCAATCACCGGGGTTTGATCGAGCTGGTCGAAGACGTCCGCCAGCATAAGTTCTCCCCGCCCTCGGGGTCGCACGAGTCGTTGGTGGAATTCGACCGCCTGCGGACGATCAAAGAAGCGCTGGTGCAGAAGATCGTCGCCACCTGCGTCGACACCGCCGCGGCGGCCCGGCTGCTGATGACCACTCGCACCGACGCGGCGATCGCCGCCGCGGAATTCGGCGAGCCGATCGACGCCGTGTCGGTGCAGCTGATGCGGGCCGTGCTGGCCGGCGACCCGGAGGCGGCCCGAGGCGTGTGGAAGCCGTTTCTCGATTCGCTGCGCCCGCGACAACTGCTGTACATTCCGTATTCCCGCGGCGGCGAGCCGCGCAAAATCGTCATCGCTCGCGGCGTGCAGCGGCTCCTGCACGACCTGCTCAACTGGCTGCCCAAGCTCGGCCTGCTGCGCGAAACGTGCGAGTTGCTCGATCTGGCTCAGGACCTGGAGGGCGCCAATCCCGTGGGCCAGGGCGCGGTGACCGAGTTTGATCGCCTGTTTGAAACCGGCTACCAGGCCGTCGTCCGCGCGCTGGTCGCCGCGGCCGAGGCGTGGGACGAGCGGCTGCCCGCCGAGCAAGCCGACCAAATGCTTGTCGATTCGCTGCAACTGGTCACCGAACGGCAGTTGGAGCGGTGGCTCGCCCACAGTCGCACGCTGCGACTCAGCGTGGTCGAAAAGCTGGCCGATCCTGGCGATTGGCAGCGGTTCGTGCAATTCGTCGCCGACTATGGCGGCGACCTGTTCACGCAGAAGTTCCTCAGCCTGGGCAACCTCCGCGGCATCTTGCACCAGGGGGTCGAGGCCTGGATCGATCGCCTGTTGCGCGACGAGGAGCACGTCGAGAACCACCGCTTTCTGGCGGCCATCGACAATGCTATCCCCAAGCGGGTCGCGGTGGACATGCTCACCATCGCCATCGAAGCGGTGGTCGAAAACTATCGCACCTACCGCGACTACAACACCACGACCACCCAAAGCGATCACGGCGAAATGCTGTACGCCCTGGTCGACTTCCTGCGGCTGCGGGCCGGCTACGATCGCGTGGCGTGGAATCTCAAGCCCGTCGTGTGGGCCCACGAAATCCTCGTGCGGCACAATCGCAATCTCGCCGCCGAGATGTGGCGCCGCGCTTTCTCCGAGCGGACCGCCGACGTGGCCGACGACCACGTCCGCAGGTTGACGGAGCTGTCGGCCGAGCACGGCATGCAACTGGCCACGATCAGCGACCGCGTGAGCGAGCGCTTCATCCGCCCGGCGATCATCGACCGCGTGCGCGCGATGGTCGCTCCGGCCATGCAGCGCGACGACAACGGCAGCGACGCGGCGTTTGCGATGCTCGAACGGGAGATCACCGAACTGGCCAGCGAGCCCCACGGCGCCGGCCTCGACGTCCCCGACTGGCTGACCGCCCTGGAAGACGAAGTGACCGAAGCCCGCTCGCGGCTCACCCACGTGTCGAGCGCCGACCGGCTGGCGCGCCGCATCGGACAGGTGCGATTGTCATGGGACGAGATCAATCGCCAGCTGGGCGAGTGAAGTCGCACCGCCCGAGCCGCAAGGCACGTTTCGACACCAGCCCGTTGCCTACTGTTGAATGAGAAGTCGCTTCTCTTCGCCGCCCACCAGCTGCACGGGCAACCCTTCGTGAAGCTGCCGACCGGTCCAGCGGGCGGTCGTTCCGGCGGTGAGATCCTGCACGCGGTATTGCTCGTCGGGTTCCACCGTGAACCACTCGGGGATCGTGTTCATGCGGGGCCAATCGCGTTGAAACCCCATGAACTCCCGATGGCGGGGGATATCGAAGACCAGCTTGCCCGACCAATCGCGATCGGCCTGCATCACGATCGCCAAGCCATCCTCCGTCTCAACCGCCCCCAACTTCAAATCCTGTCGCCAGGGACGCGCGATCAGTCCGCGCGTGTGCATCAGTGCATGAATGATCGCGGTGCGAACGCCATTGGACTCAAGCTTCGACGTCCCCCACAGATGATCCTGTTGCGACGCGTAGACGATATTCTTCGAGACCTCCCGGTCGGCCCACGCGACGCCTTCCGGAACCGGAAGCCGATTCAACAGGTAGAGTCCCCCCTCCACGGAGTCGGCATACCCGTCGATCGCGTTGACTTCCCAGGGATAGTCCTTGTACAGCGGCTTCGCCAAACTCCGCAGCGTTCGTTCGACGCCTGGCGCGTAGACCGGTTCGCCGGCCGCCATGTCGTAGCACAGAAAAGCGACGTAGTTGTATCCCCATCCATCGCTCAGTCCGCCCGGTTTTCCCAGCTCGTCGTACATCACGCCGTCTTCGTTGGTTCCGCGCTGGAGAATTGCATCCAGCATCCTCCGAATGCGAGGCAGATAGACCTGCGCCTGTTCGGGATTGTGCTCCGATTCGACCCCCACGAGCAGGCCCAGCCCGCCAATGATCTCGGAGCCGTGATCGCGGAGCCGCTGGGGCACAAAATCTCCTTCAAGCAGGTAGTAATTCGCTAATCGTTCAGCCCAATCGAGATACCTCTTCTCGCCCGTCATCGCATACAAGCGCGCCAGCACTTGAATCTGTTCGCCGTTGACCTCGATGTTGGTTGATGGAATCCGACCATAGGGACTGTCGATCGTCGGGTTCCGCCAAATCTCTTCCTCCACGGCGACCAGCCGGTCAAACCATTCGTCCTTGCCGGTAATCTCAACAATCGCCACCAACCCGTCTTTGGCGTACTCGCTGCCGCCGAAGGCGTTCTGGGGATCGGCAAAGAACCCTTCGGCGCATCGGTCGATTTCCGCGTGCAGCGCCCCGCGAACGGGTCCGTTGAACGCGTCGAGATCAGTCAGCCACGCGGACCACGCCAGGAACGGATAGCAATCGGCCCAAGCGTCCTGATAGTTGAAATGGCCGTCGGGATGATAGAGCCCCGCGTCAGGTTCGATCTTCTTGAGTGCGACCTCGTGCAGCCAGCGCTGCACCTTGCTGATCGTGCCGCTCGCCGCCTCTGCCGACGCCCTGGCTTTGTCAAAATCCGGACTTTCCGCGCCGCGCGCGATTGTCGCCGCGACGCCCAGCAAGACGGCCCACGCAAACCGCTGCATCAAAGCCATGCTCACGTTCTCTTCTCCGCTCAAAATTTATCCACCGGAGGCAAGTCTCCAAGGACGCAACTCTTCCGACGATTCTGCCATGGTACACAAGCCCACCCCTCATGCGAGGCGGGCGTCGGGGCCGCTGCATTGGCCGTGCGTGACTCGCGTGCCGCGCGATCAATCGACACCTGGGGGTGACGAGAAAGGTCCATTTTTTTCGAACCGAGGCGAACGCGCTCGCGATAACCTGTGCATCGTCGGCCATACTACCGTCTGCTTGGGAACTGCCCTCATCACGCCGCCGTCGCGTGGGCAAAAAAAAGAGCGATTTGCAACGAGATTCTTTTTAAGGGCCGAGCGCCTCGTGCGTCTCACCTCTTGGAACGCGGAAAGGCGGGGAAATGCATGTCGCAATCAGATCCTCGGCCGATCCCGCCAAAAACTCAGCCCGCCGACGAGGAGGCCGTCAACCGACGAACAATCGACCGGCTGGTTGTCGACCACCTGCCGGCGGCTTTGGCATTTGCCCAGCGGCTTGCCGGCAACGCCGACGTCGCCGAAGACCTCGTCCAGGAGACGCTGTGCCGCGTGCTGCGGCAGTGGAAAAGCTATCGCGGCCAGGCTGCCTTCAAGACCTGGATGTTCCAGATCTTGTTGAACGCCGACCGCGATCGCCGGAGGCGGCAACGAAGCACCGACGACGTGCCGCAGGAACAACTGACAATTTACGCACCAAGCCCTCACCAGCGCGTGACGGCCGAGGAGCTTCGCGAACAAATTCGCCGGGAGATCGCCCGCCTGCCGGACCGACAACGGGAGGTCGCGGTGCTGACCCTGGGCGAAGGCTATACGGCCGCTGAGTCGGCCGAGATTCTGGGAACCTCGGTGGCCAACGTGCAGACGTGCCTGCATTTGGCTCGCAAACGAATTGGAGCGGCGATCGGCCTCGACGACCTCGCCCCGAAGTGACATGCCACGACAAGATCTCCCACAATCGTCCGACGACAACGGCGACCAGACGCTCGACGAGTTGATTGCTCGCGCGCTGGCCGGCGACGGCGAACCGTTGCGGCTCGAACGGCTGCAGCAGTTTTGGGATCGCCAGTCCCGGCGGCGACGACGGCGATCGCTTCTGACGGCGATGACGGCCGCGGCAGCCTCGTTGTTGTTTGCGGGCTGGCTGATTGGTGGGCGTCGAACGGAGGCGCCCCCCTCGCCAGCGCATGTGGTCGAGCAACCTCTGCCGTCGCCGCGCGGACTGGCGTCGGCGGCGCCCGACGACGGAATGCCGACGACGAAACCCGCCGCTTCGCTCGCGGCGGGGCGACCGCCGACGGATTACGAGCGCTTGATGTTTTTCGCGCAAACCCGCTCGCCGCAGCCCCGGCGAACGCCCGACGAATTGCTGACTGAGGCGATCGACCGCCTGACGGCCAACCCGCAAGCGGATGTCCGCGACCTCACGGCTGACCTGCTCGCAAGCGATGGCGCGGACCCTGTGCGTCACGACTGGCAAGCGAAATTGCTGGCGGAGTTGCCCGACTCTGCGGGCGCACGTCGGGTGGCGGTCTGTCGCTTGCTGGCGGTCTATGGATCCGAGCGAGCAACGCCGGCGCTGCTGCAGGTTGCCGCCCGCGCGGGCCACCCTGCGGAAGTGCTGGACGCCATCGAAGCGATTGCGGGCGTGGACCGCTGGCCGGCCATCGCCCGCCAGGCGCCGGACAGTCGCACGCGCCAGGCGATCGCGCAGCGTCTGCTGAGGGCCGACGCGGAAGGGGCGCTGCTGGCGTTTGTGGCGATGATCAACGACGAGACGCTGCGGAGCGACGCGCTCGCCGCCGCCCGGGACGAACAACAACTGCCCGTCCCGCGACTGCTGGCGCTTCTGGATCATGAACAAGCCTGGGTGCGACTCGCGGCCGCGAGGACGCTCGGCGAGACAAGCCGTTGCGAGATGACCGAGGCCCTGATTGCCCGCATTCGGAACCGGCCCTCCGGCTCGAAAGAAGCCTGGTTTGCGCTGCTCGCAAGCCAGTGCGAAGCCGCGGACGAGTTCGTCGCCCGCGCCGCGCGAGACCCGCACTTGTTGGGACAGTTGAACAACGCCCGATTGCAGTGGTCGCGAACGATTCAGTGAAAGCGATTGGACAGACCTGCAGCGACGGCGAGCGCCGGGGCGCGGGGCGCACGGCATTCGGGGCGCTGCGGGCGTGACTTTGGGTTCTTAACTCTTGGAGGAATGGCAATGCGTAGTCTCTCTCTGGTAGTCGTCGCGGTGGCGGGGATCGCTGCATTGGAAGCGCACGCTCAGCAAGGTCGCAATCCGGGTGCGGAACAGTACGAGCTGCGCACCTACGACATCGCCGACCTGATTCTGACAATTCACGATCACCCGTACCCCGGCGAGCCGTCAAAGACGACGGGGCGCGTCCCCAGCGGCAGTTTTGGCGGTAGCGGAGGCGGACTGGGCGCAAACGTTCAAGACCCTCGTTCGCCCGTTCAATTTGCCCAGTTCGGCGGAGGCGGAGGCGAATTCGGAAGAGGCGGGGGGCGCGGCTATGGCCCACCGGCCGCGGCGAACGAGACGAATGGGATGAACGTGACGGTGGACGACGTGATGGGCGCCATCGTCGAAACGATCGAACCCGAGACTTGGGAAGAAAAGCGCGGAGGCGCAGCGCAAGGCGCGGGACGGATCGCGCGCGTCGGGGCGGCGTTGGTGATCTGGCAAACGCAGCAAGTGCATGAGCAAATCGCCGAGCTGCTCCGCGCCCTTCACTCCAGCGCGGGAAGCCGCAAGACGTTGCGAATCGACGCTCGTTGGCTGTTGCTCACGTCCGATGAACTCGATGCGCTCCTCTCGGGCGAGAACTCGAGCGTCGATCGCAAGACGCTCGATCGCCTCACGCGACGCCCCACCAGCATCCGCGGCGTCACGAACTGTTTTAGCGGACAACTGACGTACCTGGTGAGCGGCACGCGCCGCAACGTCGTGCAAGGCTATATTCCCGTGGTCGGCAGCATCGACAGCACGGCGCCGGACGCCACGCAGTGGGCCGGTGGAGACGGCCCGGTGATTTCGCTGGTTTCAGAGCAAACGGAGTTTGCGCCGAGCCGGGGCGTCGGCTATCAGCCCCTGGTGAGCACGCCCAATTTTGGCGCCCTGTTGGAAATCCGGCCGACGCTGGTCCACGGAGACGATCGCGTCACCGTCGATTTGAAGTCGACCATCACGGCGCTCGGCGCGCCGGACGACGCCGCGGCAAACCAGTGGGAATCAACCGGCGGAGCCCCGGCGGTTGATCGCAGTGCGATCGAAACCCAGGAGTTCGCGACCACGCTCAGGACGCCGCTGGGCGAGCCGCTGCTGGTCGGGGGGATGACTTGCTCTCCCGGCGTCGGCGAGTTCGATCCCGCCGGAACCCCAGCCGGCGAAAGCCGCGAGGCGCCGCAGCTCTATTTGGTGCTTGAGGTGCAGTGATCGACCAGCGCGGACCCGTCAGTCGGCCGGCGCGACGCCGCCACGGCCGATTGGCGGGGGCGGTGAGCGACGCGAGTCAATCGCCGCGCCCCGTCACTGGTTGAACCGCCAGGTGAGCCCCGCTCCCACCCAGTAGCTGACGATGGACGTCTGGGTGTACGGTCCCAGTTGCTCGGCATCGCGGAACATGCCGCCGGCCATCATGTCGAGATCGACGCCTGGCAACACGTCAACGACGCCGACGCCGGCGGAGATGCGATGTTGGCTGGTGATCGCCAACAAGCCTTGCGTGTACCGCGCGAGGGGCAACTCGCCGACAGGCACCGAGCCGATCGTCGTGCCGGGCGATTGGTCGATGGGATTCTCCGCCCATACGTAGCCGGCCCGCAGGCGGTAGCGACCGACAGAGTATTGCGAACCGAGTTGAACGACCCATTGGTTATCGTAGATCGCGCTGTAGAGATCGGCCTCGTCCCAGAGTTTGTAGAGCACGTCGGCGGCCAACAGCAGACGGCCGTCGAGGAGCCGGTTGTTGGCGACCCCCAGGCCGATGTTCTGCGGCATGTCCATGTCGATGTCGATGTTCGTCTGCCCCGGCCCCGGGTTGATGACCAGGCCGTTGTCGAAGTGAAACGACTGTCTGGTCTGGTAATAGGCGCCCAGGGTGGTCGCGTCGGTCAGATTGTAGTTGGCGCCCACCGTGCCGCGCAGGGCGTAGTCGGCCGTCATGCCGCTGGCTCCGACGAACGGCCCGTCGTAGAACGCAATGCCCATGGCAAGACTGGCGCCCAGCGACAGGTTGTCGGTAACGTCGACGCCCACCGCCATCGGCAGCGAGAAGATGGTCATGCCGGTGTTCGTGCCGTTGCTGGCGGGGACCTGTCGGAAGTCAACGAAGCCGCCGCTGGTGGTGACGAAGCCCACGCCAAACGTGGCCGGCAGTCCCAACGCATCAAGGTCCTGCGTGACGCCGATATTGCCCACCGGAGTCCCCGGCGCCGTCGACTTGGCGGCAAACGGCTCGACCTGCGGCGTCCCCACGGTCGGCAGATTGCTGGACTGCGCCATGTTGAACGTCGGTTCCGCCCAGGCGCCGCTGAAGACGAACTGCGTGCCGTGAAATTGGCTGAGTGTGGCCGGGTTGCCGTTGAGCGCCGAAGTGACGTCCTGCGGCCGCGCGATGCTCACGCCCCCCATGCCGCCCGCGGCGGGCATCAGCGTGTTATGGAGCTCGACTCCGAAAGTCTGCGCGTAGGAAGACGAAGCTGCCGTCGCGAGCGCGGCGACGGCGACCAGCAACTCGATCCCGCAGCGCTTGCTGCAGCTTGGCTTGAACATCTTAGCTTCCCTGCGGGGCACGGTCGGAGCGGCGCCATCCTTGGCGCAGCAGTGGCGGGACAAGACCGCCATCTGAGTCAATCGGCCGAGGTCCGCGGAGACTCCATCGAAATGGCCGCGGCAACCGTTCGAAACCGACACTCCGAACGCCGCACGCCGTCGAACCGCGCCGAGAGCCCCGGCGACTTTGCCCAGGCGGAAAATCTTCGCGCGGATTGGGCGCCGCGATGGGCGCGGCGAGTGGTTACCATGTCAGAGCCGCTCCGCGCCGCTGACGGGGCGGCTGCCCGCCGCTTGCCAGGTGCTGTCGCGTGAAGTCTCCGCCGCCTCTTGAGGATCGCTCCGCGCGTACGGCGTTTGTCGCCGCGGCCGCCGCATTTGCGACTTACTTCTGCGCCTACGGCCTGCGCAAACCGTACACCGCCGCCGAGTTTGCCGGGCCAAGCTTCTTCGGCTCCGACCTGCAACTGAAAACCGCGCTGGTGATCAGCCAGGTGATTGGCTACGGGCTGGCCAAGTATGCGGGGATCAAGTTTGTTTCGGAACTGCAACGCCGGCGCCTGTTGCCGATGCTGATCGCCGCGGCGGCGACGGCCGAGTTGGCGCTGGTCGGTTTCGCCGTGACGCCGGGATCGTGGAAGGCGGCCTGGATGTTCCTCAACGGCGTCCCGCTGGGATTCGTGTGGGGCCTGGTCGTGCGATACCTGGAGGGGCGCACCACGTCGGACCTGCTGATGGCGGCGCTCTGTTGCTCGTTCGTGTTGGCCGGGGGCGTGGTCAAGGACGCGGGGCGGCTGTTGATGACCGCGGGAGTGAGCGAATTCTGGATGCCGGCCGCCACGGGGGCCTGCTTTCTGCTGCCGTTTATCGTGGCCGTGGTCATTCTCGACCGCGTGCCCGCCCCCACGGCGCGCGACGTCGCCCTGCGCACCGAGCGGCGGCCCATGACCGCGCCGGAGCGGCGCGCGTTCCTGCGCGACTTTGCCGTCGGGCTCGTGCCGCTGTTTGCCTTCTACGCCGTGCTGACGGCCATGCGCGACTATCGCGACTACTACTCCGCTGAAATCCTCCGCGAACTGAAATACGGCAAGACCCCGGGCATCTTCACGATGGTCGAAGGCCCCACGGCGCTGACGGTCACCGCCGTGGTCGGCGCCCTGGTGCTGGTGCGCAATCATCAGCGCAGTTTGCTGGCGATCTTCTCGTGCATGGCCCTTGGCATGATTGTCGTGGGCGGCGGCACGCTGCTGCACGCCAGCGGGCAGATCTCGGGGCTGGCGTGGATGATCGCCACCGGCGTCGGCGGCTACCTGGCATACGTGCCGTTCAACGCCGTGGTGTTCGAACGGATCGTCGCCGCCACGCGCAGCCCCGGCACGGCGGTCTTCGCCATCTACGTGGCCGACGCCTTGGGCTACACCGGCAGCGTGGCGCTGCAGCTGCACAAGGATCTCGCCGCGGGCGAGGCTCGGCGGACGGTTTACTTTGCGTCATTCACCATCGTCACAGCGGTGATCGGATTGGCGGCGTTGGCGATTAGCGGCTGGTTCTTCTTGGTCCGGCTGCCCAATCGCGACGGATTCCGATACGCTGACAGCGAGTGAACCGCCGGCGACGCCATGTCGTCTTGCCGCCCCTCTGGCCGTTTTCCGCAAATCCCGCCGCACGCCGCCATGCCGATCGATCCCGCCGCTCCTGCCGTGAAGGTGCGCCGTTGGCGCGCATCCGACGTGCCCGCCTTGGTGGCGCTGCAACGCGCCGCGTACCCGAACATCGCCCGCGAAAGCCTGCAGGACGAGCGCAAGCTCAAAATGCAGCAGAAGGCGTTCCCCGAAGGGCAGTTGCTCGCCGAGGTCGACGGGCGGATCGTCGCCTACGCCACGTCGCTCATCGTGCAACTCGCCGACGACTCGCCGTGGTACTCCTACGACGAGATCACCGGCGTGGGCACCTTCAGCACGCATACTCCCAGCGGCGATACGCTGTACGGGTCGGACATCGCGGTGCATCCCGACTTTCGCGGACGGGGGGTCGCGCAGCAGCTCTACAAACGGCGCAAGGCGCTGTTGCGGCGGTTGGGGCTGCGGCGGATGGTCGCCGGCGGGCGGATTCCCGGCTACGCCGAGGTCGCCAAGAAAATGACGCCCGCCGAGTATGTGGCGTCGGTCGAGCGGGGCGAACGCAAGGATCCCGCGCTGTCGGCCCACCTGCGCGCCGGGTACAAGGTCCTAGGCGTACACTTTGCGTATCTCAACGACGCCGAGAGCATGAGCTACGCGACGTTCCTGGAAATGCCCAACCCGAAGTTTGACGAAGCCCGGCAGCAGATTTCCGCAGCGCCCATCCGTCGGTCGGTTCGCCGCGTACGGGTTTGCGCGGCCCAGTACCAGATGCGCCCCATCACGTGTTGGGACGACCTGGAGCGGCAAGTCCACTTCTTCGCCGAAACGGCCAACGAGTACCACTGTCACTACTTGCTGATGCCCGAGCTGTTCACGGCGCAACTGTTCAGCACGCTGCCGCGCGACATCCCCTCGCGCGAAGCGGTGCTGGAAGTCGCCGCCTACGCCGAGGACTATCGCCGGATGTTCCTCCAACTGGCGGCCAAATTCAACCTGTTCATCATCGGCGGGTCGACGCCGGTGGTGGTCGACGGCGAGCTGCAGAACATCGCCCATCTGTTCACGCCCAGCGGCAACGTTTACCAGCAGGAAAAGCTGCACATCACCAGCGTCGAACGCCACTGGTACAACATCCAGCCCGGCGACAAGCTGCGCGTGTTCGACACGCCGCTGGGGCGCATCGGCATTGCCGTTTGCTACGACGTGGAGTTCCCCGAACTGATTCGGTTGCTGGCGCTCAACGGCATCGAAATCTTGTTCGTCCCCTTCGCCACCGACGAACGCAAAAGCTACTGCCGCGTCCGCCACTGCGCCCAGGCCCGCGCCGTCGAGAACGTGATTTACGTGGTGCTGTCCGGCTGCGTCGGCAATCTGCCGCAGGTCAACAGCTTTCTGATCAACTACGGCCAGGCCGCCATCTGCACGCCGTGCGACGTGCCGTTCCCCAAGGACGGCATCCTGGCCGAGGCCGAGCCGAACTGCGAAACGGTCGTGGTGGCCGAGATCGACCTGAGCAGCCTGGTGCAGCACCGCGACATCGGCAGCGTACTGCCGCTACAAAACCGGCGGCGCGACCTGTACGACCTGACGCCCCGCACGCCTGTCGAGGTGGTGACGGTGCAGTGACGGCGGACCGGGCCTGCCAGGGGTCGTGACACCGTTTGCCCAGGGGAGTTGGGTGGCTCACGGGCGTAGCGCAGCGAAGCCCCCAGGAATTCCGCTGGGGGCTCCCTACGGTCGTCCCCAGCCACCCGGATCGAGTTCAAATGGTATCACGACCCCGCTAGACGCTTGCTTGTCTCGCCGGCGACGATTTGCCATATTAATATACGGCTGTTCATATTCGTCCGCCGTGGGCCGGCGGGGAGAATCGCGTTCGCTCGCTTCGGAGGAGGAAGACCGATGTCGCAATTGCTCAAGGGATTGTATCCCGACGCCGAGGAAGACGATGCGGACGACACCACGCTCGAGGGGGCGCCGATCCCGGGCGCCATGGAGTTGCACCTGCGGGTGACCGACCGCGACGTGCTGGCGGAACTGGCCAAGCACCCCGCCGGCGCGGCCCGCGACGAGTTCGCCCTCGAGGCGCTGAAGATCGGCGTGCTCGCCCTGCGCCGAGCCAGCTCGCAGATTGACGGCGATCTCGTGCAACGCGAAATGAAGGCGATGCTCGACGCGCTGCGGCGGCAGCTGGACGAGCACTCCCGCGGCGCCCACGACCGCCTGGCCGGTTCGCTCAAGGAATACTTCGATCCCAACGAAGGTCGCTTCACCGAGCGCGTGCAACGGCTCACCAGCGACGACGGCGACCTGGCCCGGGTGCTCAAAGGGGCGCTGGGGGGCGACGATTCGCAACTGGCCCGCACGCTGCTGGCCCATGTCGGCGAGAACAGCCCGCTGATGAAACTGCTCAGCCCCGACCAATCGCAGGGGCTGCTCGCCACGCTGCGGACCAACGTCGAGGGGCAATTGCAGCAGCAACGCGATCGGCTGCTGAAAGAGTTTTCGCTCGACAACAAGGAAGGCTCGCTGCGGCGGCTCGTCGACGAACTGACCAGCCGGCACGGCGACCTGTCGAAGGACCTGCAGGGCAAGATCGACGTGGTGGTCAAAGAGTTCTCGCTCGACGAAGAGAACTCCGCGCTCAGCCGGTTGGTGCAGAACGTCGACCGGGCGCAGCGGATCATCACCAACGAGTTCTCACTCGACAACGAACAGTCGGCGCTGCGGCGGCTCAAGACGGAGCTGACCACGATTCTCGAAGCGCATGTGAAAACGAATGCCGAGTTTCAAGACGAGGTGAAGCAATCGCTCACAAAACTCGTCACGCGCCGCGAGGAGCAAGCCCGCGGCACGCAGCACGGGGCCACGTTTGAGGCGGCCGTGGTGGAATTCGTGCAGCACGACGCCCAGCGCCGCGGCGACGTCGCCGAAGCGACCGGCGCCACCACGGGGCTTATCAAGAACTGCAAGATCGGCGACGCGGTGGTGGAACTGGGGCCCGACTGCGCGGCGGCCGGCGCGCGGATCGTGATCGAAGCGAAGGAAGAGGGCCGCTACTCGCTGTCCAAGGCCCGCGAGGAGATCGAACAAGCCCGCAAGAACCGCGGCGCGGGGCAGGGGGTGTTCGTCTTCAGCCAGCAGACGGCCCCCGCCGGCTTGGCGCCATTGGCCCGCTACGGCGCCGACGTGGTCGTCGCCTGGGACGCCGAGGACCCCGCCACCGACGCCTATCTGCACGCGGCGCTGGAAATCTCGCGAGCGCTTTGCATTCGCGAGGGCCAAAGCGCCGCCCGCGAGACGGTCGACTTCGAGCCGATCGATCGGGCCGTGCTCGATATTGAGAAGCGCGTCAGCAATCTCGACCAGATCCGCAAGAGCGCCGACACGATCAAATCATCGAGTGAGACAATTCTCGATCGCGTTCGAATCGATCAAGCAGCCCTCGAAAAGCAGGTGGGCGTACTGCGAGACGCGATGACGACCGTCCGCCGCGTGCTGGGCGAAACGCCCGTCCAGCAGAACTAACGCGTCAGCAACAGTTCGTAGCCCCCGGCGGCTGACGTTTTGCTTATTGCGTCAACCGCGCTGCGAACCTTGCGACCCGCTGTGTGGTCCTGTATCGAGGCCTGATAGGCCGCGCTTCG
>JAGQOU010000090.1 GCA_020427145.1 Planctomycetales bacterium
GCACGCCGGCGTTGCGGTTCGTCGGTCAACAGCGGCTGCACGTGCGCCGCGTCGCCGCTAGGCTCGTCGCCGGCGTGCTGCGGAGCGGGGGTCTTGGCCGCCGCCGCTTGCCGCACATGGAGTCGGATCTCGGTCTCAGCGCCCAGGAACTCGCCGCAGCGGGCCGTCAGTTCGACCAACATCTTGCGCCGAATCCACAGCACCTCGGCCCGCGACGCGCAGTACACGTGCAACTCGCCGGGGGCGAGCGTCAACTCGTTGGGCGCGCCGAGCCAGAGATCAAACCGCTCCGCGCCCATGTGGACGCGAAGATGGTCGCGCAATGCGGACAGCCTGTCCGAATCGTCCTTGAACACGTCCTGCTCGTCTGCCAGGCGCATCGCGACCGCAAACGAACTCAGCGCTGGCGTGCTTGCTGGCGCGAGATCGGCGTCTGTCGAGGATGCGCGACCGAAAGAATCAGAGAATGAAGCCGCCGCAGCAAAGGCTGGCGTTCGTCATCGCCAACCCCGTTGCGAGCGCTGCCCGTTGTCACTCGTGGGGCCGATTGTAAGCGTGCTAGCATGGCGGTCAAAGGACTTGACGCGCCGCGGCGATTTGTCCCGCGCCAACGACGGCGAGTTCGCCGGGAAATCGGCAGCGCCCGCGCGACGAGAACGTCAAAAAATCTTTGCAGAATCTTCACAGGGGCGTGGATAACGTGTCGCCGCGCTGGCGCTTGGTTGGCGATGCTGATTTTGTCGACGCATGGCCTGCGAAATGTGCGCCCTCGGCGCAGCCGCTGCGCTGCAAATGCTCGACAGAATGCGCCGCGCCGCGCTAACCTGCGTCGCCGCGACTGGTTGCGCGCGGCGATCGTAAACGGGCGTACACGCGCCGCCGATCCCACTGCGCGAACCCCGCCGCCGCGTACATCGCCTGCGCCGGTTCGTTGTCGGCATCCACAGCGAGAACGAGTCGCTCGGCCCCTCCCGCCGCGGCGAGGGCCAGCGCCCGTCGCACAATCTGCACGCCCCAACCGCGGCCGCGAAACTCCGGCGCCACGCCAACGTATACGAGCTCCCAATTGCCGCAGTCCGCGTGCGCTGCCAACAGCAAGGCCGCAGCGTCGACGCCGTCGCACTCGATGCGATACCAGTGGGCGGCAAGATGTTCGCCCTGCGCCCGATAACTGGCGAGCACGTCCGCCATATCGCGCGCGCCTTCGAGAGCTGGCACGTCTCGCGAAGCGACGTACGTGCGTTTGAGAAGCGCTCCCAGCCTCTGCGGATCGTCGCCGGCGCGACCGCGGAACGTGAGCGCCGCACCGCCATCGTCGGATTGCGGCGTTGCCTCGGCAAACAAATACGCCAACTCGGCAAGCTGGGGAAACCCGGCGGCGACGAGCGCTGCGCCGGTGGGTGCATCAGCCAATCCGACGATCGCCTGGGCCACCCCAAAACCACGATCGTCGACAAACTGAGCGGCGCGGGCGAGCACGGCCGTGGCGTGCGGATTGGCGCCGTCGGGCGGCCACACCGCCGCCATATTGCCTGTCAGAGGCTGCACCCATGCCGCCGCGGCAACTTGCGTTTCCTCGACCGCGACGAACAAACCAGCAAAGTCGCCCGGCTTCGCCCCGTCCAACGATTGGATCAATCCCGCGCGGTCCGTTTCGGCAACGCCGTCGTGCAACACGCGCAGCGCCGCTTTGAGCAGCTCAGGCGGACAAGGCTGCACCGATGCGGAGGGCGAAGTCGACATGGCTGTGAGGATACCGCGCAGCAGAGCGCCCCCAACACTACAATTCGCGCGGTTTGCGCAGGTCGTCGATTTGATTCGCCGGCACCCGACTGCGGGGGAAGAACGCCCGCCAGCCGAGGTCTTCCTCCTGCTCTTGCTTTGCCGCGGCTTCGGCGGCAGCAGCTTCCTGTTGGGCGGTCTGCTGAGCAGTGGCGGCCGACTCCGGTTTGGCCGGCGTGGCGGCCTGCCCGGGCTTGGGGGCCGGGGCGGTCGGCAATTGGGCCACCAGCGGACGCCCTGTGTCGGGCTGCTGCAATTCCAGCTCCACCGAGAAACTGTCGAGCGGCGAACTCTCCCACAGCACCGGCGCGGGGCGGGTGCGCAGCTCGCTGAGCACATCGTCGCCCCGCCGATATTGCAGCAGCTGCTCGGCCGGGGTGATCGTCGGCTGCCATTGCAAACCAAACCGCTGGACGGCAAGCATCACGATTTGCGTCGTGTCGCCCGTGCGGCCGCGAAACGAAATGCGCTCCACGCGCCCGGTGGGGCCAAAGTAATAGGTGAGCGACCCGGCCAAATCGTGCAGTTGCGCCCCCGTGACCAGCGGCACCCGAACGCCGTACAGGCCGAGTTCCGACAGCGACGTCGATTTCCGCGGCCACCGCTGATAGACCCACTCCTTGGTGACGTCCATGCGAAAGACTTCCTGAACCGAGTAGGTCGGGTAGCCTTCCAAGGGCGTCGAGACGGGGCGAATCTCCGAGCCGGGCGCCGGCGGCGGCGCGAGTTGCGGCGGCGGCGGAAGTTGGACGCGGCCGTCGGCGCCAATCAGCGGCGGCGCTTGCGGCGCTGTGGAGGATTGGGTTGCCGAACTCGGCATGCGTACCTGCTCGGCCCATTGCGGCGCATTGCTTGCCACATACGGCACCGCGACTGAGGCGGCCAGCAACGTCGGGACGGCGAGCGAGCGAGGTAACATGGCGTGATGCGAATGGGATTGCGGACGATCCAACCGGGCGCGGCGACTCCTGATTCGACATCGACCAACCGCGGCCAGCGGCTGCAAGCGGCGGACGTTGCCCAGCGCCCGTTACGCCACGCGATCAACCGTCGCCGCCGTATCGACCGACAAGACCCGCGCGATGCAACGACGCGCCCGGGGACGGCGCGCAGCGGAGCTCGTGGCGCGTCGTCGCGGAGGCAAGGAATCTGCGTATCGGGCGGGCGCGGCTGTCTCCTTGTCAAACAGGCGGTTAAGATCTCCACTGTGGTCGACCTTGCCGATTATCAGTGGCTTACCAGTGTTGCGGCCGAGGACGTCTTGGCCGCGGCGGCGGGAGATATGCGCCCGTTGCATCAGCGCATCGCCGCGCTGCGGGCGGAGGTCGGCCCCGAGCGGGCGGCCCTCGTCGTGGAACTCGCCGAGCAGCGCCGCCGCGGACAGGGCAAATTCGGCGACCTTGCTGCGAAACTCTGCGGCACGACCAAGCAATGGGAACAAGCCACCGACATGTGGGTGGCGGCGTACAAAGCCCGTCGGTTTGCGGCGGCGGGCGCGACCCGCGTCCACGACTTCTGCTGCGGCATGGGGGGCGACTTGATGGCGCTGGCCGCCGGCGCACCGGTCGTCGGCTGGGATTGCGATGCAGCGGCCGCGTTGTTTGCCGAGCGGAACCTCCTCGCAGCGAGAGACGTCATGGGCCAGCTGCCCGCGGCGTGGGATGCGATCGTGCGCTGCGACGACGTGGCACGCGCGGCGCCAAGCGGCGACGAAGCCTGGCACGTCGATCCCGATCGCCGCGCCGGGGGCGTCCGCTCAATTGATCCCGCCGCGCACGCCCCGCCGCCGGCGGTGATCGACGGCTGGCGTTCCGCCTGTCCCGCCGGCGCGGTGAAGTTGGCGCCCGCGACGCGCCCCTGGGGCGAGTGGGCCGAGGCCGCCCAGTGGGAGTGGATCAGCCGCGATCGCGAGTGCCGGCAGCTGGTGGCGTGGTTTGGCGCGCTGCAGACAATCGCGGCATCCCCGGCGTCGCGGCGCGCCACGCGCATCACGCCGGTCGCTGGCAATGACTTCTCGTTTGAGAGCGCGACGTTCTCGGGTGATCCGACCGACGCCCACGACGTTGCGACGGCGCCGGGCGGATACTTGGCCGAACCCGACCCAGCCGTCATCGCCGCCGAACTGGTTGGCGCCCTGGCCAATGCCGAGGGGCTGGCCACGTTGGGCGCCGGCGGCGTTTACCTCACCGGCGACGCACCGCCGCGGTCGTCGCTGCTGACCACGCTGGCCGTCGAAGCCGTGCTGCCGCTGCGACCTGCCGACGTGGCAAAGCACTTAGCCGCCCGCAGCGTCGGCGCCCTCGAAATCAAAGTCCGCGGCGTGAAATACGACCCGGCCGCGTTTCGTAAGTCGCTCAAACTCAAGGGCGACTGCACGGCGACCCTCGTGCTGACCCGCATCGGCCGCCGTGAAGTGGCGATCGTCGCGCAACGAGCATGAGCCCCAACGCGGTCATCCCCAGTCGGTCCAACCCGGCGGCCGGTGAACAATCCGCGGTCGATCCGATACAATCCAGGGCTGCCCCTGATTGACATCGCTCCCACGGACCACGCGCATGCGTCTCGCTTTCAGCTCCAACGCCTACCTCAGCTACTCCATTGAGGAAACCATCCGCCGCATCGCCGCCATTGGTTATCGCGGCATCGAGCTGCTGGCCGACGTGCCGCACGCCTGGCCGGCCGGACTGCTGCCCGAGCAGGTCGAGGCGATTCGTCGCCATCTCGACGACGCGGGGCTGACCATTTCCAACATCAACGCGTTCATGATGAACGCCGTGGCCGACCCGCGGCAACCGTATTGGCATCCCGGGTGGATCGACCCCGATCCGCACTATCGGGCGATTCGCCGCGAGCACACCAAGCGTTCGCTGCACCTGGCGGCGAACCTCGGCGCCCCGCACATCACCACCGAACCGGGCGGTCCGCTGGCCGAGGGCCAATCGCGCGCCGACGCCAGCTCCATCTTTTACGAAGAACTGATGCCCTGCGTCGAGTTGGCCGAGTCGCTGGACGTCGGGTTGCTGATCGAGCCGGAGCCGGAGTTGTTGATCGAACGGTTCGACGAGTACCTGGAGTTCGTGGCGCGAATCGACTCGCCGCGAGTGGGTCTCAATTTCGACGTGGGCCACGCGTACTGCGTCGGCGAAGATCCGCAAGACTGGATCGCGCGGATGGCGCCGCACACGGTGCATTATCATCTCGAGGACATCGCCGCCACTCGCGTGCATCAGCATCTCATTCCCGGGCACGGCGCGATCGACTTCGCCGCGACGCTGGCCGCGATCGAGGCGACCGGCTACGACGGCTGGCTCACGGTCGAGTTGTACCCCTACGGCGACGCTCCCGACGACGCGGCCCGCGCAGCGAAGGAATTCCTCGAAGAAAAACTCAGAACGATTGGATCCCCCTCCCTCGAAGGGAGGGGCTAGGGGAGGGATTCCCGCCAAGGAGCAACCGCCACCCCGGGAGGGCGAGGCCCCGCCGAGCCCCACCGTGATCAACAAGCGTCGCTGCGGGCAACCTCCTAATTCTGCAACGTGCAAAAAAACTAAATTCTCAGTGCAAAACTCCCGCCGCCGCTGCGGCTGAAATGATTGGTAGTGCTTATAGGCTAACGACTTGCGGCTCGCGCTGTCGGTCGCGGTGCACGGAGTTGTGTGAGCAAAACTCCGCTGTGTCGTGCAAAACTCGCGGCCCCGCTGGTTGTTTTTCTTCGCCCTACACCGGCTGACGGCCGGTCGCCGCCCAGCGCGGGTTTCTGACTTTGTTTTACGCGATATGGTGGCCCATTTTCCACCAAATTCCCGCGGGACCAGAAGGAAATGCCTGGGCTGGCGCGTCTTGGTTGTCACGCCCCAGGCCCTTCCGTAGACTCGTGCCCAGGGGGGCACGCCAACGAAAGGGGGCATGCGATGCGCATTCTTCTGACAGCGATCCTGGTTGCGACGTTTTCTCAGACGACTCTCGCCGCGCTGCTGGTCGACGATTTCTCCGTGGGGCCGACGACTGTCACCCGCAACGGGGCGGCGCTGGCCCAGTCGCAAACGGGATTGGATCCAAGTCGAGTGCTCGGCGGCGCGCGGCACTTCGAGTTTGACGGCAACGGAGCCGACGTGCAGACGGCAACGATTGGCGGCGGGACGCTTCAATTGACCCCGACGCCGATGCCTGTTGGCAATTCGCTGGCGTATTTGGATCTGACCTGGGGCTCTGACAGTTCGCCGCTGGGGCTCGACTTGACGAGCCTCGGCGCCAATCGATTCCACATCGACCTGCTCTCCGGCTCCCGCCCGGGGCTGGTCATCGGATCACCGGGCGGCGGACGGTCGTCGCGTAATCCAGATTCCAATGGCGACGTGTTCTTCACCGAGCTGTCTGGATCGGCCGACCTCGCCAACGTGAGTTGGATCCGTCTGAGCACGGTTCGTTCGTCAGGCTACAAGATCGGGTCGCTGTCGATTGTCCCGGAGCCGGCAACGCTCTGGCTAGGCATGGCCGCGGCGGCGGTGGCCGTCCACGTCAGATTGAAATACGTCTGTCTCGCAATTCACCTCAGACTCGCTACAAAGATGGGCACGGTAAAACTGCCATTAGCGACTCTTCTACTCTACGGCTTTATATCAAACATTCTTGGCGAAACCAAAACGTGATTCGAACGCACGCAGAGCTTTGGGCATCCCATTCGGCTGACGACGCGTCAAGGGCGGGATACCGACCATGTCACCTGATTCTGCGAGACAATCCGCATTGGCCGTCGGACGACGCAGCTTCCTAAAGTCCGGATGGGCGTCCAAGGCGGGCTTCCAACCTGTCCTAGGCACAACGTGAGTGGCATTTGAAAAGCGCAGCGCTGGGTGGGTGCAGGCAGGATACCAGGCGTCACCGCGTTCACCACTCGGGTTAATCCTTGTTCTTACTTCGGCGCCGGTGAGCCGCTCCCGGTTGGGGACCTTCGTTGGCGCGATACACCCAGTCGCGCTATGACTTTGCAAGATGCCAATTATTACAGTATAGACATCACTACTTAGCAATTTTACCCTTATGGCAACACGAAACGCGCCTCAGCCACGGCGGGGCTCTGCAATGCCCTCAGGAGGCGGACGTTCCGGGCCAACCAGAGTTGCTTTGTCGCATCGCCATATAGTGTGCGGCACGGAGCGCTAGGAGCTAAACCGCACATTGGTTTTGTCCAGCGCAAGGGTAAACGCTTTTTTCTCTCGCTAGACGACTTGGTGTAACCTGCGGCGCCAGTGCGGGCTGGAGCGACTATGCCGCTTAGGCATGAAGATTGCTTGTGACGCAGTAGTCGCGGTTTGAGCCGTCCGAACGATACCCACGGTCACGTCGTCGGAAAGCCGCTCCGCCGACGATGCGGCAGAGTCCACGACAAGCCCAATCAATCGGCGGGGACTTTGGTTTGCGAGGTTCGATTTGCAGCGTCGATCCGCGTGGCGTCAACGACTCGCGCAAAATGATGGGCATATACTGGGCGAAGGTGATGCGGAGGATTATTCTGAAGACTGGGGGACTACAGTCCCAGCGGCGGCTTTTCCTCGGCAACGACCGTCTTGCAGCTTGGGGAGACGTCCTATTCAACTCCTGCTCTTGAGACCTTCGAAAACCTGTTCCTGGCGTTTCTTGCTGGCGGCCGCGTCGACCGGTTTCGCAGCGGTCAGCCGCTTCTCAACAGACAGAAGAGCAAGCCGTATGGAACGCTCTAGGGTTCTCCTCCCATTGGGTTTGTGCGCCTTTTTTCTATTGCTAGTTTGCTCGACTGCCACCACGCGAGCCGCAGTGCTTTTCGAGAGCGGCGCGCTGGGGCCAACAGGAGTTTCCTGGCAGCAGGCGCTCAACGGAGAGATTCCAGGATCTAGCGTTGATGGCCAAGTTTTCAGTGGCGTCCGCTTCGAGTTGACGCAAGCGACGATCACCTCTCAGATCGGCGGGCACTTCTTTTCTCCGTCAGGCGGTACGTTCTTTGGGGCCATCGTTAAGCTGGAGGACGAACACGACTTTCCAAACTCTGACGATCTCTCGACGCCGGATGTGCTTGGCACGACTCAATTGACGTTTCCCATGCCTTCGAATGTAGCCTTTGGCGATCTTTCGGTAGTGCTTGACCCAGGTTGGTACGCCCTAGTCTTCGGCAGCGGTCTTTTCGGAGCAAATGGAACGGGTGGAATGCCTTTGAACAATCCAGATATTGGCAATCCCACATACATTTCCTTCCAACCGGGATCTGTGACGGGATGGAATGACTTGAGTAACCCACGCTGGCACGACTTCAGGTTTGTGGTTGTCGGCAACCGAGTGGTACCCGAGCCGCGATCAATTGTTGGCATTGCATTTCTGTCGTTCCTCTTCGCAATGTGCCGCCACAGCAAAAGGCTATGCTAACGACCACGCAGGAAAATTCCAGTTCCGACTGAGGCAGGACATATGCGTTCTCCAAGAAACTGGAGAACTTGGAAGCGGCGTTTGGGATGTTCGCAATGTGGTATAGCTACTGTTGGCAGACTCGGCGGCCGGGGACCAGCGGCAAGAAACGGCCTACGGCAGCCATGATGGCAGGGTTGGCCGGGAACGTCTGGTCATTTGACGAATTGTTTCTCGCGACCTTGGAGTCCTGCAATTGATGAATAGCGACGGCACTACAGAACGCCTCAAAGAAGCGCTCGCCGCTGTCAGTAGAATGAAGCAATGGGTTGATGAAAAAAGAAGGGCCGCAGCCCCACTGTCTGACAGAGAAGTGGAGGCGGTCCAGGCATTGATCCCAAGAGTAGCTGCGCTCAACAAAGCCCTGGATGAGATTATGCCCGATGACGAGCAGAATTCGGGCGATGCCTCGGCAACACACTCTTAAGACACCACCAAACGAGGCAATGTGTTGCACTCGCCTCGGCGCAGCTCTAATCTGAACGGACTGCGGTGGATGGAAACTCGGCGTTGCGATCGCGCCCGCTTGTGGCGTCGAGATCGTCGCCACGCCGCATTGGGGACGTTTGAGGCGCCGACGCCGTGAATCGATATCAACAGGTCAGGCACAAGCTGGGGCTCGTCGCGTTCGTTGTGGCGGGATGGGGCTCTTGCGGGGTCGTTCCCCGCGCGGCGGCGTCGACCGCCGCCGCCGTCTACCAGGAGACGTGCGCCGCCTGCCATGGAGCGGATGGCCAGGGCGTTGCCGGCGCGTACGAGGCCGCGTTCGATGGCGAACTTTCGGTCGATCAGTTGGCGAGCCTCATTGAGCGGACGATGCCGGACGGCTCTCCCGAGGATTGCGTCGGCGACGAAGCCCGCGAGGTCGCCGAGTACGTCTATCGTCAGTTTTATTCCATCGAAGCGCGTCGTCGGAGAGGCCTGGCGCCATCGGGACGCGTCGAGGTGCTGCGCCTCACCGCCGGGCAACATCGCAACGTTGTGGCGGATTTGATCGGCCAGTTCACAACGCCGCCGCCGGAGTCGCCGTTTCCGTGGCCGTCTCGCGGGTTGGTCGCGTCGTACTTCCAGTCGGACGGGATGAACAAGGCGACGGAGCGTACGCTGACGCGGATCGACGAGCAGGTGGATTTCGACTTTCAGGCTGGCGCCCCGGTCGACGGCATCGCGGCGGAACAGTTTTCGATCGTCTGGCGGGGATCGTTGCAAGCGCCCTGCACCGGGGCGTACGAGTTCCGCCTGCGCACTCAGAACGGCGCCCGGCTCTACTTCAACAAGGAGGGGCTGTACGACGAGCGGATCCTGCGCGACGACAGTTCCGGATCGGTCGGCGACCCGCTGGTCGACGCCTGGGTTGGGTCCGGCGCGCTGCGCGAGAGCTCGGCCCGCGTGTTCCTGCTGGGCGGGCGCAGCTACCCGCTCCGGTTGGAGTTCTTCAAGTACATGGACGCCACGGCGTCGATCTGCCTGGAGTGGAAGCCACCGCACGGCGCGTGGTCGGTGCTGGGCGGAGACGACCTGACGACGGGGTTTGTCAGCAAGACGTTTGTCACCGAGGCGCCGTTCCCGGCTGACGATCGCAGCGCCGGCTATGAACGCGGTTCGACGGTCTCGGGAGAATGGCTCGACGCGGCCACCGCGGCCGCGCTGGACGCCGCTGATGAAATCGCAGAACGTTTCCCGCGGCTGACGGGAATCGACAAGGGCGCGGGTGAATTTGCGGCGCGGCTGGCGGCGACGGCGTTTCGCCGGCCGCTGTCAGGCGACGAGCGCCGAAGGTTCATGGAGCTTGCGTCAGGCGACCCCGGCGGGCGCGACGCGGGCGTCCGGCGCGCCGTGTTGATGGCGCTCATGTCGCCTTCGTTTCTGTACACGGAGTTGACGTCCGACGGCGCGCCGGCGACCCAGCATGGGGTGGCGTCGCGGCTGGCCCTGGCGTTGTGGGATTCGCTGCCTGACGAGCCGTTGCGAGCCGCCGCCGACCAAGGGCTCCTCGAAACGCGCGAGCAGATTGAAGCCCAGGTCCAACGCATGCTTGCCGATCCGCGGGCGCATGCCAAAGTGCGCGAGTTCTTCGCCCAATGGTTGGAGTTGGACGAGCGCGACCTGTCTAAAGATCGCACGCTGTTCCCGGAGTTTGACGAAGCGGTGATCGCCGACCTGCGACGATCCGTCGAGTTGTTCGTCGAGCACGTCGTGTGGAGCGACGCGTCCGACTACCGCGAGCTGTTGCTGGCGGACTATCTGTTTTTGAATTCTCGCCTGCGAAGGCTTTACGATCGCGCCGAAGTGGTCGCTGGCGACGAGCCCGATGCGAGCGCGGCGAGCGGCGGGGACTTTGAGTTGGTGCGTTTCGATCCGGACCAGCAGTCGGGCGTGCTCACGCACCCCTATCTGCTGAGCGCTTTGGCGTATCACAACAACACGTCGCCCATTCACCGCGGCGTGTTTCTGACGCGGAACATCGTCGGCCGCCAGTTGAGGCCGCCGCCGGTGGCCGTGGCGTTTCGCGAGAGCGAGTTTGACCCGCACCTGACGATGCGCGAGAAGGTGACGCGGCTGACCAGCGACTCCGCCTGTATGGCGTGCCATTCCGTGATCAATCCCCTCGGTTTTTCCCTCGAACATTTTGACGCCGTGGGCCGTTGGAGGGAAAGCGAGAATGACCGGGCGATCGACGCGCGCAGCACGTATCCGGCGGACGATGGCGTGGCCGTGGAGATTGCCAATGCGCGCGACGTCGCGCGATACGCCGTCCAAAGCGACTCCGCTCACCGATCGTTTGTTCGCCGGCTGTTCCGCCACATGGTCAAACAAGACCCGACCGCTTACTCGCCGGAACTCCTCGAGACGCTGCGGCGGGAGTTTGCCGCCGACGAGTTCAATATTCGGAACCTGATTGTGAAGGTCGCCCTCGTTTCCGCACGTTTTGAATTGACGCCATCGGACCAAGAGGGGAGCCCGCAATGAATTCGCCCATGTCGGATCGCCGACAGTTTCTCCGTCACCTCGGCGTCGGCGCCGCGGCGTTTCCCTTTGTGGCGGGGTTGCCCAGCGTTCGCGGCGACGAGCAGCAAGTGCGTTCGACGCCCAAGCGATTGGTCGTCGTTTTCACCCCCAACGGCACGCTGCCGGACGAGTTCTGGCCGCAGCATTTCGACGGCGCCGCAGAGCTTGAACTGCCCCCGATGCTCAGCGCCCTCGCGCCGTTTCGTTCGCAAACGCTCATCGTGAAGGGCGTCAATAACGAGGTGCGCGGCGACGGCGACAATCACATGCGCGGCATGTCGTGCCTGCTGACGGCAACCGTCTTGAACCCGGGAAACATCCAAGGCGGTTCCGATTCTCCCGCGGGTTGGGCCAGCGGTATTTCGATCGACCAGGAGATCAGCAATTTCTTCCAATCCCGCGACGAATCGCGCACTCGGTTTGGTTCGCTGGAATTCGGCGTCGCCGTGCCCAACCGGGCCGATCCGTGGACGCGCATGTGCTATGCCGGCGACAACCAGCCGATCGCACCGATCGATGATCCGGGGCGCATGTTCGCCAAGTTGTACGGGGGGGCCGCGTCGCGCCGGCGCGTGGCGGGCGTGCTGGACGGGGTTCGCGACGACTTGCGCCGGGTGGCCGGTCGGCTGAGCCCCGCAGATCGGCGGCTGCTCGATCGGCATATGCAGTTGGTCAGCGAGCTGGAGAAGGACATCGCATCGGCCGAGAGCCAGGCAGCCCTGTTGCACCCTGAGCCCGAGATCGATCCGGAAATCGAACTGGTCAACGACAACACGCCGGCGATCAGTCGCATGCAAATCGACATGTTGGTCAATGCCCTGGCGAACGACATGGCCCGGGTGGCGTCGGTGCAGTTTATGCGCTCGGTAGGCCAAGCCCGCATGAATTGGCTGGGCATCGACGAGGGCCACCACGGCCTGTCGCACGAACCGGACGACAATGCTGACGCGCACGACAAGCTGCGGCGCATCAACGCCTGGTTCGCCGGCGAGGTGGCGTATTTGGCGCAATGCCTGGCTGCCACGCCCGAGCCGGGCGAACGGGGCGGCTCGCTGCTGGACAATACGCAAATCATCTGGGTCAACGAGTTGGGCAAGGGCAACTCGCACACCCTCGTCGACCTTCCCCTCGTGCTCATCGGCGGCGGCGCCGGTTTCCAGACGGGACGCGCCGTCGACTTCCAGGGGACCCCGCACAACCGGCTGTGGCTAGCACTGGCTCATGGACTGGGGCATGAAGGACTTGCCGCCTTCGGTACGAAAGACTTCTGCGCGGGCGGGCCGCTTCCGCTCGCCTGAGTTCCTTTCTCAGAGAGGATCGGAAGCGAGGATTCGGCGGCGCCCGCGGCATGCCGGGTTTCCTGGGGCGTGGTGCGTGGTGGGCCGGTCTTCACGCTGTTTTCTGCGTGGCGCCAGCTCCGTAGGCTTGTCTCCCGGGCCGCGGATGCAACACTGAAGCGTTGTCCGGCGATCTGCCGCCTCGCCCCCCTGCCCTGCCGCTTCCGCACGTTTCCCCCTGCCGCTCCGTTGTCCACGCACGAATCTTCCCGCCGTCGTTTTGCGCGCTTTCGCGAGGCCTACCGCGCGCGGCGCACCGAGCAGTTGGCCGCCGAAGAAACCGGCGGCGCCGGCGACGAGCGGACCGATCGGGCGCAGCGCAAACAATACCTGCATCACTACGCGGCGTGGCTGCGACCGCATCGGGGCGACGTGGCGCTGGTGATGGGGCTGGCCGTGGCGGTGGCGGTGCTCGATATGGCCCAGCCGCTGTTTATGCGGCAGATCATCAACGGCGTGTTGCTGGCCGACGGACTGACGCGCGACGCCCAGTATCGGCTGCTCACCTGGTACGGCTGCGGCTTCCTGGGCGTCATCGCGTTGTCGAAGGCGCTGGAAGCCACCCGCAATCTGCGCCAGCGGTTGCTCAATGTGCGGGTCGTGCAATCGCTGCGGCGGGCCCTGTACGAGCGGCTGCTGCATCTGCCGCTCGAGCAACTGGGCGAGATGAAGACCGGCGGCATCATCAGCCGGCTGACCGGCGACATCGATCGCACGACCGGGCTGTTGCAGTTGGCGATCATTTCGCCCAGCGTCTCGCTGTTGCGGTTGATCGTGGCGCTGGGGATTCTGTTGGCGATCAACTGGCGACTGGCGCTCACCGCCATGTGCATTCTGCCGCCGGCGGTCGTGCTGAGCATGATCATCGCTCGCCGCGTGCGGCCGATCTATCGGTCGATGCGCAAAGAGAACGCGGCGATCGACGCGCGGGTCAGCGAGACGTTCGGCGGCATTCGGGTCGTGCGTTCGTTCCAACGCGAAACCCGCGAGAAGGCCCGGTATCTTACGGGACGGCACACGATCGCCCGCAAGGAGATGTTCGCCCATCGCCGCGAACTGGTGCTGTGGAGCACCTGGGGGCTGCTGCTGGCGACGATGAACGTGGTGATCCTGTGGATGGGCGGCTGGATGGAGATTTCGGGGCGCGCCCAGATCGGCGACATCACCGCGTTTCAATGGTACACGATGCTGCTGTTGGAGCCGGTGTGGCAAATCGTCAACAGCTTTAGCGAGATGCAGCGATCGCTGGCGGGCATGGAGCGCGTGTTCGAGGTGCTCGATTCACCCGCCGAGAAGCCGGACCGCGACAACGCCTCCGAAGCGCCGCAGTCGGTTGAGGAGATTCGCTTTGAGCACGTCGATTTCGAGTACGAACCGGGCGTCCCGGTGATTCGCGATCTCGACCTCGCGGTGCCCGGCGGCAGCGTCGTGGCGTTGGTGGGCCGCAGCGGCGCCGGCAAGACGACCGTCACGGACCTGATCGCGCGGTTCCATGATCCGACGGCCGGACGGATTCTGCTGAACGGCGTCGACCTGCGCGACTTCCGCCTGGCCAGCTATCGGCAACGGCTGGGCGTTGTGCAACAGGAGACGTTCCTGTTCGACGGCACGGTGCGCGAGAACATCGCCTACGGCCGGCCCCATGCCACGCTGGCGGAGGTTGAGGAAGCGGCCGCGCGGGCCAATGCGCACGAGTTTATCGCCGAGTTGGCTGACGTTTACGACTCGATAATCGGCGAGCGCGGCGTGCGGCTGTCCGGCGGGCAGGCGCAGCGACTGTCGATCGCGCGGGCGCTGTTGGCCGACCCGCAGATTCTGATTCTCGACGAGGCCACGAGCAATCTCGACACCGAGAGCGAGCAGCTGATCCAGCAATCGCTCGACGAGTTGATGCATACCCGCACGACGTTTGTGATCGCCCACCGCCTGAGCACCGTCGCGGCGGCGGACCACATCCTGGTGATGGAAGCGGGCCGCGTGATCGAGCAGGGAACGCACGCCGAGCTGATGGCGGCGGGCGGCGCGTACCACGACATGGTCGCGCGGCAGCGCGACGCCATGGAAAGCGACTTTGCGGAATTGGCGTGAGGGCAGCTGGCCGCGCCGGCGACGGCGCGCCATACTCCAGTTTCGTCGGCTCCTCTGCAAATCTTCGCCTCGCATTCCGGGAGGCCTCGTGGCTTCGATACGTTGCATCGGTCTGTTGTTCGTGGCCGTGATGGTTGTCGCTGCGCTCGCGCGGGGCGACGAGGGGGCGCCGGACGCGCCGTTACGACTCGGGTTGGCCGGGTTGACCCACGCTCACGTGCATGGCGCGCTTGACCAGGCGCGCGCCGGCCGCATCGAAATCACTGGGGTCGCCGAGCCCAACCAGGAGCTGGCCCAGCGACTCTTCGAGCAGTACGGATTGGACGACGCGCTGTTGTTTCCGTCGCTGGACGCCATGCTCGACGCGACGCAGCCCGAAGCGGTCGCCGCGTACAACTCGATTGACCAACACCTGGCGGTCGTCGAGGCCTGTGCTCCGCGCGGCATCCCCGTGATGGTCGAGAAGCCGCTGGCGATCAGCGGCGCCGACGCCCGCCGCATGGCCGAGTTGGCGCGGCGCCACAAAATCCTGCTGCTGACCAATTACGAAACCACCTGGTACGCCAGCAATCAAGCGCTCTACGACCTGGCGGTCGTTCGGGGGGAGCTGGGGCCGCTCCGGAAGATCGTGATGCATGCGGGGCACCCCGGGCCGATCGAAATCGGCTGCAACGAAGAGTTCGTCGAGTGGCTGACCGATCCGGCGCGCAACGGCGGCGGCGCGGTCGTAGACTTCGGCTGCTACGGCGCGAACCTGGCGACGTGGCTGATGCGCGGCGAACGGCCGCGGACCGTCACGGCGGTGCTGCAGCAGATCAAGCCCGACCGGTATCCGCACGTCGACGATGAAGCGACGATCGTGCTGACCTACCCCGCCGCCCAGGCGATCCTGCAGGCGTCGTGGAACTGGCCGGCCAATCGCAAGGACCTGCACGTCTATGGCGCCGCGGGGCTGGCCCAGGCGCATGACGGTGCGCATTTGACGGTGCGTCGCCGCGAGAGCGAAGCGCCCCAGCTGCAAACGCTGCCGCCCCGGCAGCCGCCCGAGGACGGCCCCTTCGCCTACCTGCGCGCCGCCGTTCGGGGCGAGATCGACCCGGCCGGCAGCTTGTCGTCGCTGGAGAACAACCTCGTCGTCGTCGAGATTCTCGACGCGGCGCGCGAATCGGCCGCCACCGGCGCCACGATCTCGCTTCCGCAACGCGGCGAATGAGCGTGAACTCGCAGGCGGATTTGCAACGGTAAGAAGAAGCAGCCGTCAGTCACGCGCCGCCGTGCGAATCTCCTGGCAGGTGAAATCGACGGCACGATCGGCGGGCCCGACTGCCGGCCGCTGATAGCCGGCAAAGTTCTTAAAGCGGTGGAAGTGAAAATACATCACCTCGCACCGCGGCTCGGCGAGCCATAGCCGGCCGTCCCCCCAATTCAGCCGGCGCCGGGTGCGAGAGCGACGTTTCCATGGGACGAAGCAGGGACAAGGTCAGGGGAGACGCGTCGGGCCCCTAATCGAGTCGACCCGGGGCTCGCTCGCACTCCGCGGGAATCGGGGGCGAAATCGCTGCGACTTTCAGGACAATCGCGACGGCAAGTGGTTGCCGAGCGCGAAAATCCACCGTTGCGGTATGCAATGAGGGGGTCCTCCCGAGGGGAGCGACCGCTTCACTGCCTCGGCCCGATTGCTGCCGATGGCAGCAACGGGTGATGGCCGGGAGATCCCATCCCGTTGGGGCGATTCGGGTGTGAAAGCGCTTGCACCGTGCGGTTGATGGATTAGAATCACGGGCGTCGGACCGCGCTCGGCCCGGCTCCTATCGTCTCAATTCTTATCGCGTTGAAAGCCCTGCGGAGGCAGGGTCGCTGCTCGATTTGCGCCGGTAGTTGATCTGCTGCGCTGTGCCCTCGCCGCGGTCTTGGTCGCGTCGCGCTCCCGGAGTCGATTCACCTCATAATCTATGCGCTCCGCGGCCGCCGTCGCTTGGGCGAGTTTCCCCGCTCGTCGCCGCGACAATTGTCTTTTCGACTCGTCACGTTGGTCATTCCGTTACTTGTGCAAGGTAAGATCTCATGACTCGCACGCTTCAATCCACCTTGGTCATTGCCGCCCTGTGTCTTCCCGTACACGCCTTGGCTGCGCCGATTTTCTTTGACTTCGGCGATGGCGCTCGGCAAACCGCCGGCAACTACAACAATATTTCGGTCAGCACGCCGATTTCGCTGTCGGTCGCGGACGCAGTCGACGCCGCCGGCGCGAGCACGGGCATCGGATTGACGGCCAGCGGTTTCTACAACGGTTCGAATCAGAGCGGTCCCACTGTGCCCACGGGAGACGCCGCAATCTTTGACGGCGAGGCCACTCGCGACAATGCGTTCGGGCACGCCGGTGCGTTCGGGACAAACCCGCTCACGCCGTTGGCCTTGCTCGACATCACCGGACTCGACCCGGCGAAGCAGTACTCGTTTGTCTTCTTCGGTTCGCGCATCCCAGCGAGCAACAATCGCGAGACGCAGTTCGAAGTGGTCGGCGCGAATTCCGCCCTCGCCGCGCTCAATCCGTCCAACAACAGCAGCGACGTCGCAAATGTGTTGGGGATTTCGCCCACGGCGGCCGGGACGCTGCAGGTAAAAGTGTCGCCGGGGCCGAACAACAATAGCGCGGAGCAGTTCTATTACTTGGGCGCCATGCGGTTGAGCGTGGTCCCCGAACCGGCGACTTTCGTACTGTTGGCCGCGGGTCTGGCCGGCCTGGTCACTCACCGTCGGCGGAGCGGACGGTAGACGCATTGCGTTCTGCTCTCCAACGTCCATTCTGTCACGAAAGTGAAGGATCGTATGAATAGGCATCGCCTCGTCGGCGCCGTATGCGCGGCGCTCAGCGTGATCGCCCTCATGACCCCGACGGCATGTCGGGCCCAAGAGGGCAAGGATATCGTTTGGTTCGGGAACAGTTTTACCCTGGCGACCTGTTGCGGAAGCACGCGCTCGGTTCCCGCCGTGCTGCGCGACATCGCAGTCGCGGCCGGCGAACCGTCCCCGAACATTGCCGACAACTCGGTCAACGGGCGCAGTCTCCAGGATCACCTCAACGGCAATCTGAGGATCATCGATGCGGGAATCGCCCCGGGCGACGACTGGGAGTTCGTCGTGTTGCAGGACTACTCCACGCAGCCGACGCACATCGGCAACCTGAGTTTGCACTTGTCAAGTACGTTGCAGCTGTATCAGCAAGTGGCTGCGCGCAGCGCCAATGTCGTTCCGGTGCTCTACGAAACGTGGGCCCGGGGATATGGCAACGCCTTCTATGCGGGCGCGTTGCCGGACTTTCCCGGCGGCCCGGCAGAGATGCAAGCGGAGTTGCGCGAAGGCTATGAAATGTCGACCGCCAATATCGACGCGGTCGTTGGCGGGGACATTGCCAGGCTTGCCCCCGCGGGCGACGCTTGGGAGTTGGCGGACTTCCCCGCTAACTTCTACGGCGACGGCAGCTACCACGCCAGCAATCGGGGCACGTTGCTCAATGCCCTGGTCATTTACGGGACAATCTACGGCGACCCGACGACCAGCGACATCGACATCAGCGGCGTGCTGGCCAGTCTCGGCCTGTCCGCGGCCGACGGGCAGCAACTGACCGGACTGGCCGACAGCGTGTTGGCTGTTCCCGAACCGGGCGCGTGGTCGTTAGCCGCGGCCGCCTGTGCGACGATCGCGTGGCGCCGACGGCGTCGATAGATTGAGTTTGAGTGCTGACGACGGGGGGGCGTTGACCGAGTTGCCGGCGGCATTGGCTGCGGCAACTCGGCGACGCGACTTTCCTGCACTCAAGCCTCGTGAAGCGATCGCCGGCGTTGACGTCGCCAGTTGGCGGCTGCGGTGTTGCCGAGAATTCCCGCGACCAGCGCGACCGCCAGAGCAAACGACTGCGGTTCAGGGACGGCCGCCGTTATCGCGGACTGGCCCTGTTGCCGCTGCCAGATGAGGAAGTCGCTGCCGTCGACCGTGCCATCGGCGTTCGCGTCGCCTTGCCAATGCTCGCCGCCGGCAACTCCGAAGCCCGCCTGCCACGCGGCCAGGTCGGCGGCGTCCACTTCGCCGTCTTCGTCAAAATCGCCGGCCACCGGCGCGGCGACCTGCACCCACGCCTCGTACATCGCCAGCCCGAAGTTCTCTCCCAGGTCGTGGTAGTACGACGGCGGCCGGCTGATGGCGAATTGGTTTTCAAACGTGATGTCGATGTCGGCGTACAAGTAGTTCTGGGCGAACCCGATCGTCGTGTTGCTGCCGCCGCCCGAGGAGACTTGCAGCACGTTGGGCTGCAGCGCCCGCAGCGCCTGCCAGAACGGATCGAGGTGGTCGCCCTGGCTGGTCTTGAGATAGCCCCAGTCGTCGCGGCCGCCCGTGCCTTCGCCGTTGGGACCGGCGATCATGTAGTCGGGCACCGACGAGTGAAAGTCGAGCGCCAAATCGAGCCCGTTGCTCGGCGAGGGGTCGATGTCGGCAAGCATTGCTTCGCCGAGAATCCGCTGCTCGGTGCGATTCTGCCACTTGGTCGGATTCCAGAAGCCGTTGCTGTCCGTGTTGGGCGCTTCGAGCATCGCCCGGCTCAGACCCGCGTAGCGGCCCGACGCGTTGAGCATGGGGTAAACAAAGAACTCGGCCCGATCGCGCAGCGCCGCGGCGCGCGGATCGTCGGAGACGAGCCAATCAACGAGCCCTTCCAACGTGCGCACCCCCAGCGTCTCGGAGGCGTGCTGCCCCGTGGTCAACATGGCCCGGCGCTTGGGGGCGCCATCGGTCGCCGGGTTGCTGATGCGGTACGCGTACAGATCCAGCGCCGGGATGTTGCGGCCCAGGTCGTCGACCCCCGCGGGAGACTGGCCGATGACCCCGTTGGCGTTGCCCGAGTTGGTGGGGCTGGCCCACGGCGTGGCGAGCACGCTCTGGGCATGGGCGACCGACTGCCCGTAGGAGTAGGGCAATGCATAGGCGACGTACACTTCGTCTTGCGAGAACGCGGTCGAGTTGGAGAACGTGTAGTTGGTCGCTCCCAGGGAGTTGTTGTCGAAGAACTGCCAGTCGACCCCGTCGTACGAGTAAACCATCTCGTGGTCGGTCAACTCGTGCGGCCCGGGGGTGGCGTCCCCGGCAAAGTCGCGGCTGATGGAAAACGTCGGCAAGGCGCCCTGCACGCCGCTGGCCTTGAAATACAGCCACCGCCAGTAACCGTCGCCCAGGTAGTGCCCGCTGCCGGCATACGTGTCGCGGCCGACCAGCGAGATGTTGCGGCCCGACACGGAGTAGCTCTTGAGCGAGCCTTCGTCAAAATCCCCGTCGAGGGTGATGGCCGCCGGGCAGGCCGAGGCGACCGCCAGCGCGGCGCCGACGGTCAACGCGATTCTCAGGGCAAGAGTGGTGCTGTGCATCGTTCCTCGAGGCCGGGCTTCTGGTGCATCAATGGAAAGCGGCGGAGCCCGAGGGGCGCCAATTCCTCAGTCTAACCGCCCGCGGCGAACTCCGCTCGCTCGATATCGAGCAGAGAAATCTCCCGACCGCGAATCGCCCCGCGGCGCAGACGAGGGGCCGGGAGTGCGAGGCTCAGACGAGCCTGGGCGTGGGCCGCTGTGCCCGGGCTCGGCAGAGCGTCGCACTCCCGTGGGCCGCCTTGTCGACTCGCCGCCGCGAGGCGCGGGCAATTCTCATTCACTCGATACGATGCGGCGGGCCAATTTCCACCAGAATCTTGCAAGAGCAAGCTGGAAAGGCCTCCCAGCGTGCCGGCGTGAAGAAACGGCTCTTGAGCCTCAACGCCGTGATCGGGAAGCAAACGCGCTGGACATGAACCCGAGTCACTTGACCAGCAAGACAGTCGCTACCACCTGCGACGATGTTTCACGCCGACGCGTCAAAGAACTGGGTTCAAAGTCGCTGAGGTTGGGCACACCGCTGTTAGTTTGGCTAGTGAGGAGGGTCCCCCGAACGTCTCCCCGCTCAGTTGCGAGCCGGCCGCGGGAGCAGACGGACGACTCGAATAAGATCAGGACCCGCGGGAGTCGCTCGCCAACTGCAGCGGGTGGTTAGGCCATGCTCGCTGAGATCATCGACCTGCAGCAATCCGAACGCCCAGGCGTGGAAGCCTTGCGTAGATGCCTTCCGAAACAGGCGACCAAAGGTGTTCAGGCAGCTTTGCTAACTGCAACTCCAATTCCGGTTCGGAGGGCGCTCCGGCCGCCTCAAGAGCCTTCAACGCATACAGCAATCCGCCCATGCTATGGTCCGCCGCGTGGGCCGTAGCCACCGCCTGCCCTGCCGCACGAGCCGCGGCGACCGCCGCCTGGTCTTTGGCCTGTCGAGCGGCAGCATGTGCCGCCAGCGACGCCTTCATGGCCACACCCGTCTTGACCTTGCCGTCGGCCCAAACGCGGGCAACCTCTAACGCCTGCCGGGGGCGTGGATCATCGCTGTGCTTGGTGAAAAGCGGCAGTACCTGCTCGGCGCAGTCCGCAGCCCATCGAGCGAGGAAAATGTGGTCCACTCGCTCCAGCGGACCTCCCCGGTGAACGGCGACAAATCGTCGATCTCGCATATGCGCGGTCCTAACTTGTTTATAGGATGATCACATTATACCTGTAGGCCGCGCTGTTGTGAGCCTAACGCGCAGTTGCGCGGCTGCGGTAAACGCAATGATATCCGCCAGTTACGCAAATGCCACAGCGATTCCTGCGTGTTAGGCTGTTTCATCCTAGCGTGCATCGGCGGCAAACTCGCTGAGGATTTCACAACCTCGGGCGGGTTCGGGAT
>JAGQOU010000091.1 GCA_020427145.1 Planctomycetales bacterium
TGGTGGTCGGTGACTGGTGACTGGTGACTGGTGACTGGTGACTGGTGACTGGTGACTGGTGATCGGTGATCGGTGATCGGTGATCGGTAACTGGTAACCGGTAACTGGCGTCCCTATGCACTGCCCAAGATGTGCAAATCGTCGACTAGCGAGCACCGCCGTTCGCGGGTGAAGGTCAGCGGCGTGGTGACGCCCTCGCCGGTGGGCGTGGCGATGGAAAACGACAGGTAGCCCTCGCCCCCCAGCCCCAGCCCCGCCATCGACGGGCCGTTCTTCACGAACAGAGTCGTGTCGAGCGCCCGGCCCATCTTGGTCATGTTGCGGACGTTGTTGGTGTGGATCATGGCCGTGTGGCGGAACCCGTGCTCGTAGTGCTTCGCCAGCGCGATCGCCTCGTCGACGTCGCGGCACCGCACGAAGGGCACGAACGGCATCATTTGTTCCACGGGCACGAATGGGTTGGATTGGTCGGTTTCGCCAAACAGCAATTCGGTGTCGGAAGAAACATCCAGGCCGGCCGCCTTGGCCAGCACCGACGCGTCCTTGCCGATGAATTCCTTCGCGGCGACGTCGTGCTTGTGTTCGCCTTCGCCGACGGTTGTAATGGCCGCGGCGGTGAGCCGCTCGATCTGTTGCGAGTTGAGCCGCACGGCCCCGGCTCGTTCCATGGCCGCCATCAGTCCGTCAAAGGCGGCATTAGTGCAGAACACCTCCTTTTCGGCGATGCACAGCAAGTTGTTGTCGTACGCGGCGCCGGCGATAATGCTGCGAGCCGCGTTGTCCAGATTGGCCGTCTCGTCGACCACCACCGGCGGATTGCCGGGCCCGGCGACGACGGCTCGCTTGCCGCTGTTGAGCGCGGCGCGCCCGACCGCCGGGCCGCCGGTGACGCAGATCATGGCGATGCCGCGATGCTTGAACAGGGCGTTGGCCGTCTCCAGGGTCGGCTCGGCCAGCACGCAAATGAGATTGTCGATGCCCAGGTCGCGGGAGATCGCCTCGTTGAACCGCCGCACGCCCTCGGCGGCGACTTTCTTGCCGCTGGGGTGCGGGTTCACGACCAACGCGTTGCCGCCGGCGATCATACTGACCGCGTTGCCGGTGATCGTCGGCAGCGAGTGCGTGACCGGCGTGATGGCGCCGATGACGCCAAACGGGGCGTGCTCGATGACCGTCAGCCCGTTGTCGCCGCTGAAGCATTGCTGCTGCAGAAATTCCACGCCGGGCGTGCGCTCGCCGAGCGTCTTGAGTTTCTCGATCTTGTGCGCCAACCGACCGACCTGCGTCTCGTTCATTTCCATCGTGCCCAACTCGACGCACTGCTCGATCGAGATGCGGCGGATGTGGTCGATGATTCGCTTGCGGTCCGCGATCGGCCGAGCAGAGAGTTGTTCGAATGCGATCGTCGCCGCGGCCACCGCTTCGTCGGGGCAGGTGAACACGCCGTGCCGACCGGCGTAGCTCTTGGTGAACCCGGTGGGCGTGTGGAACACGGCCAACCCCGGGGCGCGATCCCCCGCGCCGTTGGTCGCGGACGCCGACTGGCCGTTGCGTGCAGGCGCTGCGGCCGGACGACCGTTGGGCTTCGGCGCCATTTCCGCCAGCACCTGCTGGACGACGTTGCGAATGAGCGTTTCGTTGAGTGCCATGTGCTTCTGAGTCAATCGAGGTTCAACGAGTTGGGACCGGCCGGCGGCAGTCCACACGGCGCCGCGGCCCGGCGGCCAAGTCTGGCCGGTGCGGCGAATCACTGTTTTGACGGCGCTTTGCATAGTGGAATCGAACGGGGTGGCCCGCCGCGGGCCGTGCGTCTCTACTTAGCCTTGTCAAATACGCACTTCCCTGCGGAGTCGACCCGGTCGACGATGCCGATCACGACCGCGTCGATCGGCAGTTCCTTCGTCTCCGGCGTAAATCGGGCGCTGGAGCCCTGCGTGAGCAGCACCATCTCGCCGATGCCGGCCCCCAACGCGTCGACCGCCACGAACGACCGCCCGGTTGGCACGAGTTCTTTGCGTTTGTCAGGATCGAGTCGATACGGCTCGACCATCAGCAGCTTTTGCCCGCGCATGACATCGATCTTCTGCGTGGCGACGACCGAACCGGTGACTTTGGCGAGGAACATGTCTTGGTCTCGTTTTCTCTTTGCCCGCGAATCGCGTGAATGGTTGCGAATGCGGGTAATTTGTCGGATGTGCGCTGGGAACGTTGGAAGTGGCCATTCGTCGAACTGAGCTCGTGCATGCTCCGCGGCGGCTGCAATTCCGTTGTCTATCTGTGTTCTTGTCTTCGCTTTGATTCGCGGTGATTGGCGCAATTCGCGGGCTCTCCTCGTCGATCGCCCGATTGATTCAACGCGCCGTCAGGCACTCCTTCGTTTGCCGGGCGACGATCAGTTCCTCGTTGGTCGGCACGATCCAAATTTGCGTCCGACTGGCGGCGGCATGGATGGCCGTCTCGCCGGTGGCCGTCGCGTTGGCGTCGTCGTCCAACTCAATGCCCAACTCGGTCAGTCCGCCGCACACCGCGGCGCGAACTTCCGCCCGGTTCTCGCCGATGCCCGCGGTGAACGCGATCGCGTCCGCCCCGCCCAGTTCCACCAGGTAGGCGCCCAAGTAGTGCCGAATGGCCGAGGTGAATACGTCGAGCGCCAGTTGGGCTCGTGCATCGCCGCGGCCGGCTGCCTCGTACAGGTCGCGAATGTCGCCGCTGGAGCCGCTCAGCCCCAACAACCCGCCCCGCGCGGCCATCTCAGCCAGTACGCCGTCCACCGATTGCCCCGTGCGTTCCGCGAGCATTGGCAGGGCGTAGGCGTCAAAATCTCCCACGCGGTTGTTTTGCGGCAAACCCGTCTGCGGGCTCATGCCCATGCTGGTCGCCACGCTCTGACCGCCGCGGCTGGCGCAGACGCTGCTGGACCCGCCCAGGTGGCACGTGATCAGCCGCAGGTCGTCCCGACCGGTCAGCTCGCGCATCCGCGTGGCCACGTACCGATGACTGGCGCCGTGAAAACCCCAACGCTTCAGTTGGAACTCCTCGGCCCACTCGTACGGGACGGCGTAGTGCCGCAGCCGCTCGGGAATCGTTGCGTGGAACCCCGTTTCAAACGCGGCCACCAGCGGCATGTCGGGCATTCGCTCGCCCAGCTGCCGCATCGCAGCGATGTACGGCGGATTGTGCGCCGGACAAATCGCGTTCATCTCGGCCATCGCCGCCAGCACGTCCTCGGTCACTCGCTGCACGCCGGTCACGCGACCGCCATGCACCGTCTTGAATCCGATCGCCGCCACGTCGCTCACCGATCCCAGGCAGCCCTGTTGCGGATCGGTCAGTCGCTCCAAGCACGCCGCAACCGCCGCCCCGTGGTCGGGGGCCGCAATCTCGAACTCCGTTCGCGCGTCGCCGATCTCCACGAACGCCGCGCTCTGCGGGTCGCCGATCCGTTCAACCCCGCCGCGCGCAAGCTGCTGCTCGTCTGCCATGTCGAGCAGGCGGAACTTGAAGCTGGTCGAGCCGAGGTTGGCAACGAGAATGATCATGGCGGAGTAGCCGTAGGCCGTTGGCGAAAAGCCATAAGCATGATGTGCCGGCGCCAGAACGTGCGGCCGTTCCGGCTTACGGCCTAGAGCTTACGGCTGATAGCTCCTACTTAAAAAACGCCGCGACAACGCCGTCGGTGGGGCGGGGGATAATATGGCTGGCGACCAGTTCGCCGGACGCCGAGGCCGCTGCCGCGCCGGCTTCCACCGCGGCACGAACGCTGCCGACGTCGCCGCTCACCACCGTTGTGCAGTAAGCGCCGCCGAGGTCGACGCGCTTCTCGATCTTCACGTTGGCCGCCTTGGCCATCGCGTCGGTCGCTTCGATCAGCGGCACCAGGCCGCGAGTTTCTACCAAGCCAATTGCATGTTGCATTTCAGGAATCTCGTGAAAGAGGTCAGAGTTGAGAGGTCGGAGGTCAGGGGGGATCGTACGCGGGCGGTTGGTCGTCGTCAGCTGACAGCGTCCTACTTGGCCGCAGCTTTCTTCTTCAGCACGACGTCGATGTCCTCGTGCGGCCGGGGGATGACCTGCACGCTGACGACTTCGCCCACGCGACTGGCGGCGCTGGCGCCCGCGTCGGTCGCGGCCTTCACAGCCGCCACGTCGCCCGTGACGATCGCCGTCGCCAGACCCGAGCCGATCTTGTCCCACGAATGGAACTCCACGTTCGCTGCCTTGAGCATCGCATCGGTCGCCTCGACCAGGGCGATGAAGCCCTTGGTCTCGATCATGCCGATCGCTTCATTCACTTTTGCCATGAAAACACCTCGCTTGCAGGAAAGAAGTTTCTCGTGTTGTCGTCAGAGGAGATTCGCCAAGGAAGACACAGAGAACACGGGGAATTAAAAGTCGTCAGTCGTTTGTCGTGTATCTCACCAGTCACCGATCACCGATCACCGATCACCCGCACGTCAGTGCGCCTCGCACTTACAACCGCCTTGCGGCAGCAGTTCCACCTTCGTGGCATGATCGAGGTCGACCGCGTTGCCTTCGTCGGTGTCGATATGCACTTCCAGCTTGCTGGTCGCGTCGGCTCGCACGAGCAAGTCTTCCAGCGTGGTGGTGCAGGCGCCGGTAATTCGCAGGTTCATGCGGTCGCCGTTCTTCACGCCGTAACCATCGGCCTCGGCGAGGCTCATATGCACGTGTCGCTCGGCGCGGATCACGCCTTGCTGCAATTCCACCACGCCCGCCGGTCCGACCAGCACGCACCCGGGCGTGCCCTCGATCTTGCCGCTGGCGCGCACGGGCAGGTCAATGCCCAGGGAAATGCCGTCAGTAAACGCCAACTCCACCTGGCTGTAGTCTCGCGTGGGGCCCAGCACCCGCACGTTGGGCAACATCCGCCGCCGCGGTCCGA